>JBGTEU010000258.1:0-2002 GCA_041747595.1 Bythopirellula sp. | reverse complement strand
TTCACAATCAGCCGGGTTCCTTTAATCACGGGCCTACCGACAATGATCGTGGGGTCACACGTGATGCGTTCGAGAAGTTGTTAATCACTCATATCTCTCACCGGTATTGGATCAAATCTCAAAACAATTCTTCCACCTTGCACGAAAATCCAGGCACGATGGGCTCACCATCCAGCGTTTCGTTAGCGGCCCTTACTTGAACATCCTTGCGGGAACGATAAATTGTCACGGTTTCCAGCTTCGAATCGACTATCCATACGGCCGAACAACCAGCCGATAGCCAAGCTTCAATCTTTTCATCGACTTCACCCGTACGGTCTCCAGGCGATAAGACCTCCACGGCAAGGTCGGGGGCACCGGGCCAAAAGCCACCGTCGGGTAATTGAGCCGGAACATTCGCGTTGGCAATGAACGCGATATCTGGTGCGCGGACCGTGTCGGGATCGGTCGTAAGCCGAAAACCGGTCTCCGCGCCGAACATCATGCCGAGTTCATGTTGACTAACATAGGAAGCAAGTTTGACGTGAAGATTGCTAATTACGTTGCCGTGCCGCCAACCACCGGGAGACATAATGCGCAATTCTCCTGCTACAAGTTCGTACCGCTTGCCCATCCCGCTCGGCAACGCGAGTACTTCGTCGGCTGTCACTAATGAAACGGTGCTCATGGATGAAGTATAGCAGAAAGCTTAAAATTTGTGAAAAATCAGTTTCTATCGAGTCTGTTTAACTGCAGGAAAATCAATATGAAACACGTCCTTGGAATTCTCGAAACTGCCCTCTATGTGGTCAACCTCGAGCGTGCCGCTCGGTTTTACGTTGATGTGTTTGGTTTTTCAACGCTGTCGGCATCGGATCGCCTTGTCGCGCTCAATGTCGCAGATAAGAGTGTGCTGCTCTTGTTCCGCAACGGAAGTACCGAAGAGCCATTGGAAATCACAGGCGGTGTTATTCCCCCGCACGGACCAGGCGGCACCACTCACTTTGCGTTTTCAATTGCCGAAGATGATTTCACAAATTGGCAGGCAGAGCTTTCGGCCAAGCACGTGCCGATTGAGAGCGTTGTCAATTGGCCTGGGGGCGCACGCAGTCTCTATTTCCGTGATCCCGATGAGCACCTTGTGGAGTTGATCACCGAGGGCTTTTGGTCGATCTATTAAGCCGCGATACGTGCATGGGACGTGGAAGCCAAAGTCAGAGTAGAATCGTCACCAAAACCGAAGCATCTTCGAGTCCCTTGAGAGAATGCTCTTCTCCGCCGGAGAGGTACAGCATTTGTCCGGCTTTAAGTTCCTGCGATCGACTCGAGGCGGTAAATTCGACCCGCCCTTCCAGGCACTGCACTGTGATCTCTCCCGAAACCTTGTGCGGCGGTATTTCCTTACCCATCGGCAAGACGAGCCGAATCACCTCGAGTCGGTCCGTCTTGATTAAGGTCGTCGTGACGGACTCGGGGATCGCACTCGCCAGGGAGCGAATGTCAATCACCTGTCCCGAGGCAGCATGAGGAATGGCCATCGTGATGTCCTCAGAGTTAAGGGGAAGCAATATGGCGGGTGGATGTCTGGCGAACTCAATCCAGGTTTGTAGCAGTATACCGCAACGAAGAAGAAACGCCAAAAGCGGCCTCTCCGCCGCCTCGCATCATCAAACCAGGTGCCCGAGCATCTTAATCGCCTAGCTCACTCGACTTGAAGCTTTGCCACTTCTTTCGCCAGATCGAACGATGCCGGGTGACCGCGCCACACAATCTTTCCCTCGCGATCGACAAGCAGAGCCGTCGGCACGCCAAGGACAACATACGCTCGCGCCGCATCCGAGAAGTACTCCCCGCTGCTGTGGTCGCTCCAGTAGTGGTGCAGTTGCGTCCAGCCCCGCGAGGCAACGTGCGATGCAATGATCTCCCGATTGGCATCCAAACTCACGGGCACTATGGCGACGGCGTCTTCCCAATCGCTGCCGTGCGTGCCTACCAGGGCGTCGAGCTTAGCCATCTCGGGCTG
>JBGTEU010000257.1:0-4815 GCA_041747595.1 Bythopirellula sp. | reverse complement strand
CTCGCCGCTGGGATTCTGCCCCGTTGCGAATCAGCGGGCCGACCGATAGGTTAAACCGTGTGGTGAGACTCAGTCCCCGTGGCGCAATTGGATAGCGCGTCGGCCTCCGAAGCCGAAGGTTAGTGGTTCGAACCCACTCGGGGATACTTTCTTTTACCGTGTTCTGCGAGGTGTCTGGTACTCTTTTTGACCAGGGTGGACTGCGTACTGGACTGCATGATCTGCTCAGAATGCATTTGAGAATATCTGCTGGCAGATTCTTGGGCGATGACCCTCAACTCTCTGAGTTTCCAAACAGGTTCGGTATCGCATTGGCGGCATCTTGTAGTTCTCGACTGGAGGCATGAGAGTATCGCATGGTCAGTCGAAAATCTGAGTGCCGTGCCAACTCTTTGATGATGTGGGGAGCCGCCCCAGTGCGCCACGCCCGTGTGATGTAGGTATGACGCAATGCGTGCCAGTCTCGATTGGCACCACAGGGCGCCTGATATTCGATACCTGCTGCTTCCAAATCGCGTTGGATCATCTTGTGAGTCTTTCGCGACTTCAGACGTGGGAACAAATGCTCGCCAGGCCCAACTTTGACAATCCACTTCTTGATCTCATCGACGATATGCATCGCCAGTGGCACAGTATCGCGACGCCGACGCTTGGAGCAGGCTGCTTCAACCACAACGTACGCTTTGTCCTGCTCGAAGTGAAATGACACACTGGTCAAGCTGCCTAACTCGGAACGGCGAAGTCCTGAATAGGCGGACAACAAATACGCAAATGCACGCGTCGGCCCGTCGAAGCCTTCGACGACACGGTCGCTGGCCAGAGCACTATTGTAGAGTTGCACAAACTCTTGATCTGTGTAAGCAGAAGCACTTGAGAACGACCAATCCCATTGAAAGTGTCTTCGCCACGGTCCGCCTGCGACATCGACGCACCAGAGGCAACGGCTCAAGAAACGCTTGCCTCGCCATGGTCCACCAACTGATGCTCTCCGCCAGCAAACGATGGCGGCTGCTGAGCGGTTCCGATTTAATACCCGACGTCATCGCCGGAGTTCCATTCCACGACGGAGTCAAATCCCAAGAAATCGCCGCCTAACAAAATTCTTCATCCACAACAATTGACGATATCTCACAGCGTTACATTAAGTAAGAATTTGGGTAATGATGCCAAAATAGTGATCGATTAACAGCGCCCTCCCCTGGCGGCCCGTGGGACTAGAGGACGAAGAGTTCCTTCGCCTTGTTTCGCCACTGACTGAACACTGCAGCGGCCGTTTCGTCGGAAACGTGAACTGCTTTCCCATGACAATATCCATAGGCTGTCCACAGTTTACCGACTTTATGGGCTATCACTTCGCAATCTTCGTCGCCGATGGTGATCATTTGGCTTCTCGCCTCAGCAACCGGAGGGGCTTGTGAAGTCGTGTCGCTAAAGAGCCAATTGAGTTTCAGAATCGACATCGTGCCCGTCCTCTTAAAAATGTTTCAGCATCAGTAGCGTGGCGAGTTAAGTCAACTCTACTAGTCTACTGCGTCCTTCCGACGGATGAAACGTGGTGCGGAGATTTTGCCACTATTTCAACAAGTCCACTTTCGGCGTCTGAATGACCATAAAATCATGCCATTCAATCAATGCGTTCTAGGATTAGGGTGTTTACCTTGTAGCTAAAACGAATTCTATCGTTCACTTTATCGACGGTAAGCTAATCGACGTATGCTATCGTAGATTGCCAGATGGGAACTGACGCAGCTTAGTTCTGCAGTGGCGAAATGCACTATTCGGAAGACTAATGAAAGAGCAACCTGATTGCATCGGGAAAGCTCCGAGGCAATCGGAATGATTCCACACCACAAAGCGACATCAGGCGGCCTTATTCCAATTATGGCCATAACTTCTAATGTGTTGCCAATAAGCGACTGCCTGCGAGCAGGCATAGACCGAGATATCGCCATGCCTTCGGAGCTTGAACAATTGGGTCACGACGTAGTTCCGTGCTTGCCTGTGACAAACGCTTCGTCGGCTTTTGAACTCAGGGGCGCACTTGCGGCCTTGGGCGGCGATCAGGCATTTCTGAATACCTTGGCTTCGATCTTTCTTGAAGATGCGCCGGAATTGATCGCCGAAATCGGAATGGCCATCGAACAGCAAGACGGCCACCGACTGGAGCGCTGCGCACACAAGCTTAAGGGATCGGCTTCTCCCTTTATCGCTCCGGCCGTGAGTGATGCAGCACAAACTTTAGAGTCAATAGGCAAGTCAGGGCAACTGGCAGCGGCGTCAGAAGAGTATTTCCGCCTGGAGAAAGCTATCCGTCCGTTGCTAACAGCGCTTTCAGCATTAGTTCCACCTCCCGAAGTGATGCAAAACTCGCATTTCAACATTGCCGTCGGCACCGAGGATACAACTCCATGTACTGCATGAACATCGTCACGATCGGCTGTGAACCCAGAGTCCTCGCCGAGGTGCGGCGCGAGGCCTTGGATAATTTGGCCATTGTCGACGCCGAGTTTGTAGACCTGTCGGAAGCCTTGAATAGCCTTGAAGCCGATCCCGATGAGAGTCGGCTGTTCATCATTCAAGTCGGGACAAACACAGAGCTGGGGCATTTGAAACGGCTGAGTAGCACGTTCGTGGGCCATCCGGTCATTGCCCTTGTCGACGCCGACAAAGACTCCTCGATGGTTGTCGGGGCCATGCGGGCGGGTGCCACACAAGTAGTGCTCTTGCCGTTTCAGAGCGGTGATTTTGGGGGAGCCCTGGACTGCATTGCCATCCAATTCGGTCTGGTTCCCGCGCGGGCAAAGACGATCGCGGTCGCGGGGGCGGCAGGAGGATGTGGCACAACAACCATTGCCCTCAATCTGGCGTACGAAGTCGCTTGCGCGAAGCAGATCAAATGTATTTTGATGGAGCTTTCAATGCGGATGGGTGTGCTGGCGAGCCTATTGGATGTGGAGCCGCGTTACACCACTTCCGACCTATTATTCGATAGAAACGTTGACAGTGCCGCCATGAAACAGGTGCTTACGTCAATCATCGACGGTTTCTCCATCTTGCCCGGCCCGTATCAATCGATCGAGCCAGGTATCATCGAGTCCGAAAGAGTCTTGGCACTCATCGAATTGACAAGTCGCTTGGCGGAGGTCGTGATCTTAGATGTTCCCTGTACTTTCGACGAACTTTACTTCAAGACGCTTGCCGCTGCAGATAAGTTCGTACTCGTGACCGAACAAAAAGTTTCGTCAATCCGAGGAGTGCAGATGGTCTGTGAGGCTCTACCGAACACCCCCGAGCTTGTCATCGTCAACTTTTACGATCCCAAAGTGCAGGGACTAGGCTCCGATCGATTGAAGGCCCTAGTCAAATGTCCCAATATGGCAATGGTTGCCTACGATCCTCTCGTAAGAAATGCTGGAGATATTGGTAAACCACTGCGACTTGTGGCGCCCCGGTCGCGCGCACTTGCCGACGTACGCAAGCTGATGGAAAAACTGATTCCCGAGGAATTGCTGTCCAAAAAAATCCCAAAACCCTCCACCCTGCTCGGCCGCTTGAGCCGAGCCTTTACGACTTCGTCAAAGGCATCGCCATGAGTTCCACGAAAGTATTACACGTCGAAGATGACCGAATTCAGCGCGCATTAGTCGTTCATTACCTAGTCACACCGAATGACAATAAGTACGAAGTGACCAGCGTCGAGAGTGAAGACGAAGCTATTGAAATGTTTCGCCAAGGTAGCTTTGATCTGGTTCTTCTCGACTATCAACTTTCCCAGGGAGATGGGCTGAATTGCCTGCGACAGTTGCGCAAACTCGACCCTATTGTTCCCGTGATTGCAGTCTCAGGCGTCGCAACACCGACGATTGCCGGTGAACTTATTGAGGCCGGTGCCGATGATTACCTGAGCAAGACCTCGATGGACGAAAATATTCTTACTGAAAGCATAAGGGCCGTCATAGCACGCGCTGAGGGTGTTCGCACTACCATCCGCGCAAAACTTCGTGCCGTGCAAGCGCGCTAAGAAACATACACTACAGTAGTTCTTGAAGGTGTGCCCTGTGTTTCGCGACGACAAGTTGAATAGTTTCAAAGAACGAATACTCATTAGGAAGACCCGGGCGAACAGGCTTGATAGCGATTAAGCCGACGTGGTCGAGCACCCATGGGTGTTCTGGCATAATGGCTTTTTTCTTGCGAGTTTGGGAGCTTGTCAAAAAAGGAGAAAACGATGGAACAATTGTTACCGTCCGCTGTGCCTTCTGACTTAGAAATGGAAGCGTTGGAGCAACAATTGCAGGAATTAGATCTACCCGCAAAGATGAATTCTCTTCAGACGCTCGACCATGTGGAGGAGATTATCGAAGTACTCGGACAGCCTCCAAGAGATTTAGCGGACGAGATCGAAGCCTTGGGCCTACAAGCACGCGAACTGGCCACGTCCGTGGAAACGTCGCGGCTTCAGACCCTCGAGCAATCGGACAAGGAAATTGAAGCGCTCGGACAGCAAGCGAGAGATTTGGCTATGTCAGTGGAAACATCGCGATTGCAAACCCTTGAGCAATCGGACAATGAAATCGAAGCCTTGGGGCAAAAGGCACGGGATCTGGCCACATTCGTCGAAAAATCGCGTCTGCTGACTCTCAAGCAATCGGATTTAGAGATCGAAGCCTTAGGGCAAAAAGCGCAGGACTTGGCGGCGTTTGTCGAGACCTTGCGAATGCAAACCCTGCAGCAATCTGATGGAAAAATTAAGGCGCTGGGGCAAAAGGCACGGGACTTAGCGACGTCCGTGGAATCGTCGCGGCTTCAGACCCT
>JBGTEU010000256.1:0-2352 GCA_041747595.1 Bythopirellula sp. | reverse complement strand
CCGGACAGGTCTTTTGCTTCTCAGCAAGCGCCCGATCTTTCAGGGAGAGCTTCGCGAGCGCATCTGTGATTTTTGTCTGGTCGTCACTGCTTTCTGACGTCTCCGTGGCAGCCGGCTGAGCCGGCGCGGTTGTTGCCGCGGGTTCGGATTGCTCTTCAGCAGAACAACCAGTGAATACCATCACGAAAACAACAGGAATGCCCCATAGGCCGAAAGTTGCGGAACGAGTCATCTCGCATTCTCCTTTGTGAGTCTTGAAAACAAATAAACCAACTTCGATTGATAAAGGGTCTAATTGCTACGGGCCGCCAGCCAGCCCTCGTGCCAGATTAGCATTCGCGGCCCAGCGGGGGTCCTCCCATCCCATTCGCAGCTTGAACTCCATATAACCGCAATACAGCACGGGCACGACGAACAGCGACACGAGCTCGACAAACATACCGAAGAAGACAGGCAGGGCCATCGCGCGGGCGACATCGGCGCCGCGGCCAGTCGCTATCATCAGTGGCAGCAGGGCCGCGAAGGTCGTCAAGGCCGTCATCAGGCAGGGCCGAATTCGCCGACGGCCTGCCTCGACCGTGACCTCTCGGATGTCCTCCACTGAACTCAGCTGCCGACGTGCAAACAATTGCTCCATATAGGTCGCGATGACCACGCCGTCGTCCACGGCGATTCCAATCAGCGCAATTATACCGATCCAGATGGCCGTATTCATTTCCACCTGGAATATTCCTAGTCCGATCATACCTCCGAAGATGGCAATTGGGATCTGCGAAAAGATGATCATCGTCAGTGGCAGGTTGCGAAAGTTCAGGTAGATGACTAGCAGAACCAGGATGATCACGATCGGGATAAGCACCATCAATCGACGATTGGCTTCAATCTGATTCTGGAACGAACCAACGGGTAGAAGGCCATAGCCGCTCGGCAAGGACAATGCCCCGCTGGCTTGGTCCTCGCGAAGCTGCGTATTGACGGCATCAACGGTTTCTAGATCGCCGGCCAGGCCCGAGGGGGCGAAAGCTATATGAGCGACCAGACGTGCGTCCTCGCTGCTGATCATCCCAGGCCCCCAGGTCGTCGTCATGTCGGCCAGCGTTTCTAACGGGACCACTTCTCCGGCTGGAGTCACTACCGGGAGTCGGGGCAGGTCGTCGATTCGCTCCCGCAAATCACGTTGGTAGCGAACGCGGATCGGATATCGTTCCCGGCCCTCGACGGTCTGAGTGAGATTCGTGCCTCCCAGCGCCGACTCGATAATTTGGTTGACGGCCATCGTCGACATTCCAAAGCGGGCTGCGGTTTCGCGATCTACCTCGAACTCGACATAGGGAACGCCGAGCACAATATCTGGGTTGACCGTTGCGGCGTTGACCTGAGGAATTTCTCGCAAACGCGCGGCCACATCGCGAGCGGCGGTCGCCAGTCCGTCGAGCGTGTCGCCATAGATACGGATCGCCATGGGAGCCTTAATGCCGCTTTGCAGCATTACCACGCGTCCTTCAATAGGCTGCAGCGGCGAGGCCGGCGTGATGCCAGGAAGCGTCGCAAGCTGATTGATTTCCTCCCAGATTGATTCAATGGTCACGCCTGCGCGCCACTGCGATTCCGGCTTGAGCATCACGTAGGTTTCGATCATCTCCTTCGGCGCCGGGTCGAGGGCAGACTCAGCCCTACCTAGCTTGCCGAGTACGTTCTCTACTTCGGGAATTTTGGAGATTAGTGCATCTTGCGTCTGGAGCACCTCCATCCCTTGGGAGAAACTTCCCGCAGGATAGAGGGTGGGCATGTAGAACCATGTTCCCTCGTCGAGGGCGATCCAGTCATCGGTGCGGAGACCGGAAAATCGGTGCTTCATGTCGACATAGCCCGGCACATCATTCGGTTCCGTACCAAGCACGCGCGCGAACTGTTCTGCGGGGTAGAGAATCGTCGGCAGACCGAACCAAGCCCCGGCCCCGAGCAGGATAATGAGCCCCGGCAGAGCCATGAATGTGAACTTGTGAGCCAACAAGAAGCGAAGAACCGGCTCATAAATCGACAGGATCAGGCGGCTCGTGGGATTCTCTTCAATCGGACGTAGTCGCTCACGGGTCATTATCAGCGTAAGAAGAGCGGCAAGCAGCCCCGCTCCTGTGGCCGTAAGCCACAGTGGGATGGCCACCGCTTGGTCAAGCCACGGTTGCCAAAAAACTATCACCGCGGCCACGCCGGCAAGTCCCGCGACTACTGCTGCGATTGCGCCTCGCCATAGCGGCCAGCGAGCGCTATGCAAGAGTAGTCGGCAGAGCGCAGGAACCAGGAGCACCGCCACCAACAGCGCTGAAAACATTGCAAACGTCTTCGTCCAGG
>JBGTEU010000255.1:0-4792 GCA_041747595.1 Bythopirellula sp. | reverse complement strand
GGTCGACGCGGCGCTCAAGGTCGTAACGCACCTGCTAGATGGCGGTTATGATGGTGGGAGTTACACCCCGGCGATGTTGTTGGGTTCGGGGGCGGTGGAGGAGTTGGCGGGCGCGGGGAAATTGCAAGTCAATTGATCGAGAGTGTCAAGAATTGGATTTCTTGTCTAAGCCTCTGAGTGTTAGAATAGAGTTTGTTCATGCCACGCAAAATTCGTGAACTGATGAAAGACTTGCAGGACGCCGGATTCGATTTGATCTCAGGCGAGGGTAAAGGCTCTCACAGAAAATACACCCATCCAAAGTTTCGCGGCGTTGTCACGCTCAGCGGCAAGGATGGCGATGATGCCAAGCGTTACCAGGAAAAACAGGTTGGAAGAGCGATTGAAGAGGTCAGGCAATGAGAACAATTGACGAATACCTTCGCTGGGTCGAGTGGAGTGAAGAAGATCAGGTTTACATCGGTAAATGTCCTGATTTGATTACCGGGATTCACGGCGACGACCCCGTGCAGGTCTATCGAGAACTCAACGAAGTCGTGCAAGAAGTCATCGATGAGTTCGAGCGAAGTGGACGGCCGTTGCCGGTGCCGCGCACTCGTCCGATGATGGAAGTGAGCTAGACGGCTAATACCGCGACCAGCGGTCGCGGCTTTGTCAATTCCGCGAAGCCCCAAGCCGCTTGCAAATTGCTGCAACACGCTATAATGCGGCGGGTTTTTCTTTTATTTACTTCAAGGAGAGTTTGTCATGGGCGATAAAGGAAGCAAAGACAAGGGCAAGCGCGAGGCGCAGAAGAAGCCGCAGAAGACCATGAAGGAAAAGCGGATGGAGAAGCAGGCGAAGAAGAGCAAGTGATTGCTGCCCCGCGAGCCCCCGTAATAGGAATTCGATATAGGAATTCGATTGTCCGATTCCACTGACGAGAGCGATGCCCTGGAGGCGCAGCAATTGCTGTTGGAAAGCAGCTTGGAGCTGGCCTTCCGTGCTTACGATGATGCGCTGCGTGCGAAGCTGCGCGATCCGGTCGTGTTCCTTTTGGATTGCGAGGACGAGATCGGGGGCGAGATCGCGCGGAGTTGGCTCGGCGAGGATACCATCGCGGATGCGATTGCCGACCGCGTTGGGTCTGATGATGCGACCGATGACGAGTCCGAAACCACCGTGTTTGCCCACGCCTTTCCGTTTGCGAAGTGCCAAACGGAGGTGCCCGCCGTATTTCCCTACCTCAGTCTCGCGCTGGAAACGCCCCCCGTCGATGGCTTTTTGGCGATCTCCGTCACGAGTGGCGGAGCATCGGCATTGACCGTGCCGTTTGATGCGCGGCCGTAAGAAATTTTTTTGACAGGAGGGAGCAGAGGGAGCTGAGACACGCTGTCATTCCGACAGGAGTTCTATCCGCCGGATGCGGAGAGGAATCTGGGTTCATTGTCTTGCGGGATCGCATGGCGTGTGACAATGAAGCCAGATCCTTCTGTCGCCTAGGCTCCCTCAGGATGACAATCAAGACTCTCTGCTACCTCTGCTTCCTCCTGTAAACCAAAAACTCCCGCGTCGAAAGTGAGTCTGTCATGAGTTATTCCGTCGTGTTGATTCCTGGGGACGGAATTGGGCCTGAAGTCTGTGCGGCGGCGCGGGCGATTCTCGATGTGAGTGGCGTGGCGATTGAATGGAAAGAGGCACATGCCGGGCAAGCCGCGCTCGACACGTATGGCAATCCGCTTCCCGAGGAAACGATCCAAGCCGTTCAGGCGGCGGATGCCACGCTCAAGGGCCCGACGGCCACGCCCAAGCAGGGTGGCTTCCGCAGCGTGAACGTCGCCTTGCGGCAGCGACTCAATCTGTTTGCGAACTACCGCCCTGCCCGCTCGCTGCCTGGCGTGAAGACGCGGTTTGAGAATGTCGACTTAATCGTGATCCGGGAGAACACCGAAGGATTGTACAGCGGCTTGGAACACATCGTCGTGCCCGGTGTGGTGGAAAGCCTGCGGGTGATTACAAAGGTTGCGTCGGATCGCATTGCGAAATTCGCCTTTGAGACGGCCCGCCGCCAAGGCCGCAAGAGGGTCACTTGTGTCCACAAGGCGAACATCTTGAAGTTGAGCGACGGGCTGTTCGTGCAATGTTGCCAGGAGGTGGCGGCCCAATACCCCGACATTGCGTTCGATGATTGGATCGTCGACGCTGCCGCGATGAAATTGGTGAGCGATCCGCAGGCTTTCGACGTGTTGGTCATGGAAAATCTGTTCGGCGATATTCTGTCGGATCTAACAAGCGGGCTCGTCGGTGGGTTGGGGGTGACGCCCAGCGCGAACGTCGGTGAGAAGCTCGCCGTGTTTGAAGCGGTCCACGGTTCGGCCCCCGACATCGCGGGCAAGGGTCTCGCCAACCCGACGGCTCTTGTGTTGAGCGGCGTGTTGATGCTGCGATTTTTGGGAGAAAAAGAGGCTGCTGACCGCGTGGAAAACGCCGTGCGAAATGTGCTCAGCGAGGGGAAGGTCCGCACGGGGGATTTGGGGGGCAAGTCGTCGACCACGGAGTACACGCAGGCGGTGATTGATCGGTTGCGCTAGTTTGTTAGCCGCGATTCAACGAATCGCAGGTCCCGGCGATTCGTTGAATCGCGGCTATTCTGTACAGAGCGCGAGCGCTCGATCAATACGCGTCAGACAGCGTTCGCGTCCCAGGATCGCGAGCGTTTCGAAGAGGCCGAAGCCGACGCCTTTGCCGGTGACCGCTACGCGGACTGCGTGGACGATGTCGCCGATCTTGATCCCCTTTTGCTCGACGAAGCCTTTGAGCGTTTGTTCGAGCGTCGTGGCGTCGTAGGGTTCCACTTTCGCAAGAATTTCGCGGAACTCGGCGAGCAATTCCCGGGCACCGGCGGCACTTTTCAAACGCTTGTCGAAAGTCTTTTCGTCGAACGCGAGTTCCGCATCGGGAGTGTAGAAATCATCGTAGTCGAGAATGTCGCCGGCGACTTTGATGCGATCTCCGGCGGCTTCCACGATTTGGGCAAGATACGGCGCGGTGTCGCACGGCGGGGGACTCGCGACATACCCCGCACGTTGCAGAAACGGCAACACGAACGCAACCTTTTGTTTGAGCGGCAACTTCTGCATCGCGCGGTCTTGAAAGGCAAACAACTTTTGGGGGTCGAAACTCGCCGGGGCTTTGTTCACTCGCTCCAGCGAAAAGTGCTCGATCATCTCCGGGCGGGAGAACTCCTCGGTCTTGTCGTCGAGCGACCAACCCAACAGCAACAGATAATTGAGGACCGCATCGGGCAAGAAGCCGATCTGCTCGTAGAAATCGACGATCACCGGATTGAAGGTCTCGCTTTCCACGGCGAGGAGCATCCGATCGGCGATCCGCTGGCCGTGCTCTTTGAGCGCGGCGAAATCTTTATTCTTGAGATATTTGTCGAGCTTGCGCTTGCTGAGCTTGTTTTTGCTTCCCGGCTCGGCGACGTACGGCAGATGCGCGTAGGCGGGGAGCGGATAGCCGAGCGATTGGGCGATAAAAATCTGCCGTGGCGTGTTGGAGAGATGCTCTTCAGCACGGATGACGTGCGAGATTTGCATGTCGTAATCGTCGACCACCGAAGCGAGATGGTAGAGACATGTGCCGTCGGCCCGTTGGATAACGTGATCCTGCTCGCCGGCCCAGGGAAAGCGGACCTCGCCACGAACGAGATCGTCGATGACGAGTTCCCCCTCGCGAGGCATTTTCAAGCGGACGACCCCTTGGCGACCTTCGGCGGCAAAACGGGCGGCGTCGGCCTCGGTTTCCGCCATCCAGCGGCGACTGTAAGTGAATTGAGTGCCCGATTTCTGGGCCGCTTCGCGCTCGGCTTGGATTTCTTCGGTGGTGGCAAAATCGCGGTACGCGGCGCCCGAAGCCAAGAGCTGCGCGACGGCGGCTTGGTATTTTTCGCTGCGCTCGGATTGATAGTACGGCGCGTGCGGTCCTCCGACTTCGGGGCCTTCGTCCCAATCGAGACCTAGCCAGCGGAAGCCGTGCAGAATTGGGGCGAGCGCGGCTTCGACGTTTCGCTGTTGGTCGGTGTCGTCGACCCGCAGCAGGAATTGGCCACCGTGCTTGCGGGCAAAAAGCCAATTGAACAGGGCTGTGCGGACCCCGCCGATGTGGAGATAACCGGTGGGGCTGGGTGCGAAGCGGGTGCGAACCGTCATGAGATTGTACAAGTTAAGGGGCGCTAATGGTGAAGAGACCACTATCCCTTAACAAGTGAAAATTGTCTACCAGCCAAAGGCATGGCAATGTCATCCCGAGGGAGGCTTGCCGACTGAGGGATCTGGTTTGCCGTACTTTCACGCATTGATGACGTGTAGGGCAAGAACCCAGATTCCTCCAGTCGCCACAACTTCTTAAGAGAATACCAGGCTCCTGTCGGAATGACAGGATAAGCGCACCTGCAACTACGCGGCGCGGTAGCGGCCTTGTTGTTTGCGGAGACGTTTGCGTTCGGCCTTGCTTAATGGACGATCGTCGCTGGTGTCATATTCGTCGGGTTCCGTACCGTCGACCCACGCCGTGGCGACCTCTTTCTCCTCAGTCGATTGAGATTCGCTTCTCGATTCCGCCTTGGCACGCGAACGAGACGTGGAAACGGCCGCTGAGGATTTGTCGGGATCGAGATCATGTTCGATCAAACCTTGCACGTCGAGCACGATGTAGCGGGCCGTGAGCAAGCAACCCGCCAGCAAACCCAGACAACCGGCGAGTGGCAACGAGCGGGTGAGCGTTTCCAACCAAATTGCGGAGTCAGCAA
>JBGTEU010000254.1:0-4473 GCA_041747595.1 Bythopirellula sp. | reverse complement strand
AATGACGGTCCAGGAACAGCCTGGAACGATGCTCATGCTAGAACCGCTTGGCTTTCCTTTTTAGAACGAGAACTTTGTGATGTCATTCTTGATACACAAAGCAACGCAGATACAGCCCCAATTGAGCTTTGGGCAGGCTTTGTAACCGATAGTGATACGATTCTGTCCTTCAATTACGATACTCTTGTCGAGCGATCGCTTGAAAAGTTGAAGAAGAAATGGAATCACGGAACGGCAGAATCCGAAGAGAACGGAAGTACTGTATGTAAGTTACACGGATCAATTGACTGGATAGTTGCTCATCGCGAAGAAAACTTTTCCAAATTCGATCTTATTTTTGACAAGCAGAATGAGAACCGAGGAAAAGAAAATACGGGATTCATTGAAGATGACTACCGTCTTTGGCGATGTCACGATTCAGGTCAGTTGGGAAGATGGATAAGGGGTCGCCACCTTCAAATGGTTCCACCAAGTGCAGTTCCTAGATGGGTTGGAATCGCTGGCCTTGGTGCTTATAAACCGTTACATCATTTTCCAGGCTTAGGAAGGGTATGGGTTCGTGGAATGCAGGCGCTTAATCGGGCTGATCAGGCAATTATTATTGGTTTCTCAATGTCTGATTTTGATGCGATGGCACAACTTCACTTTGCTGATGTTGCTAAAGAACGTATTACTAAAGGCAATCCATTACCGGTCACTATTATCGATCCGTTCTTAGATGAAACGGCGAAGAACAGATTTCTAAGAGTTTTTAGGACTGTGGAGTTCATCACAGAAAGACACGAAGAAATCGAGTGGAGTAAAGTCTAAGACCGCTCAAATAGATATCTTTTGCCGCAGATGAGGGTATTCCATGCCTGAATTCGAACTCTATAAAGACGCAATTCTGACCATCGACTTGCCCGACGAGGGCCTGCGGGCTGGCGATATCGGCACGGTCGTTGATCGCCATCAAGTCCCGGGCGTTGCAGAGGTTGGATATAGCGTCGAATTTCTCGACATGACCGGCCATACCGTGGCCGTGGTGACGGTACCCGCCGGCAGTCTTCGCTTGCCTACTTCCGCGGATCGGCCGAGCGTACGTGAAATGTCGAACCTCCTGGAATGATCGCACGTAAACTCACGTTCAGTGGTCGCGGCTTGGCGGGTCCACTTTTTACTCGGATGTATCGGCCTACTTCGATATATCGGCGGAAGAAGCTTCGGCATTCTCCTCGGCCGGATCGGCGACTTTTTCTTCTTCCTTGACGTGGATTTGTTCTTCCACGGCTTGCACGTGCTGCCAGTTGCCGCTGGGGCCTTCGCGACGGGAGTCTAAGCCTTCGATGATTTGCTTCCTGCCGTAGAGAACCAGGGTATCGCCACCGTTTATAACCGCGTCACCACGAGGCACGCCCAAGTATGCACCCTCGGTGCGCTCGATCCCCAAAACGACAATTCCTTCGTCGCGTAGCTTTAGGTCGCGTAAAGGTCGTCCCGAAATCCAGTCTTTGCTACCGACTTGCATTTCCGCCACAATATAATCGCCCGTCAGATGCAACAGTCCGGCATAGTCGCGTACCTCGAGATTCGTCCAGCGCTTCAGCGCCCAAGCGACGATCTGGGACATCCGCTGATCGATCCACTTGCTATGGGCCAATAAGAACAAAGCCCCTAATCCCACCGCAAGCAACAGCACGCGAAACCACAACTGCCCGGTCATTCGTTCCGCGTTAGACGTGCCGATAAAGGAGAGCATCAGCGTGGATATGGCGGTTACGATCCCTGCGTTGCCCGTCAGCATGAGCAGCATGATGATCCGCCGACGCACGGGGTGACTGACGACCTTTTCCGACTCACTGGTGGTAAACCCCGCCCCCGTGAAGGCGGAGCGGGCTTGAAACCGCGCGAGGTGATGAGAAATGCCGGTGAGCGTCAGAGCGATGGTGGCCACTCGAACCACAAGGATCGAAACGATCAAGACGACGAGCAGTGAAATGACGGCATACACAAACGGACCTCAGCAGTGATTGAAGATCAGGAAATCGTTCTGCCAAGCCTGTACGAGCGGATGAAATCATTCGTCAGTTCCGTAGAGGGGCTGCCTTCGGACTTCGCGATCACTATCTGCATGGGCAGCCCAAACGGCAATGAAGATCGTCTTCGCAGATACCTATTAGTGGCATTACACGCTTTCCAATTCAAGATGATCTAGGTTGATGTCCGGTCGTTCCTTGCGTAAGTGCAGGATTTCAATGCCAACGACGCGATCCTGGGCATCGTAGTCAACGATGACACCCGGCCGAATTTCTTCCGAATCAGAGACTTCGGCTTCACTTAACTTAATATAGGCCGCGTCGGCTTGTGAATCGTATTCCAGCTTCATAGCTTACCCATTCCTCAGTACATTTTCTGTCCACTGAGACAAATTGCAAGTCTCGTCAATCTACTGAATTCTAAGTCACCCTGGAAACTGGATTCCCGTATTGGCGGATGACGAACCGGAACTCGTGTTACTCGGTTCAGCCTCGAATTTCGCGACCAACGGTCGCGGCTTTGTGAGTACGCGCTTTCTCGGCGATTTCTGCCCTTCGCTCTCCGCTAGCGACCCGCTAAAATACCCCGCCGGCCGCCACGGAGGAGTGCCGGATTTTCTCAAGGGATTGACTCTCCGCGGAGAGTGCGCGTTGTCAAATCGCCTTTTACTACCTCTCTCTGCGTGGTATAGTTATGTTATGTCTGACATATTCACTGCTATCTACGAGCATGGCATTTTGCGACCTTTGCAGCCGCTGAATCTTCCTGAACATACCCAGGTCGAGGTCATAATCCAACACGATCCCACAGGCGACTGGGTGGATCAAGATGCCTTGCGAATGGCAGAGACAGAAGGGGATGACTCAATCTCACTGCAAGATGTGCGCCGTCAACTGGCGTCGATACCAGGCTCCTTGGCCGAGTCGGTGATAGCCGAACGCGGGGAGTACTAGTTCCATGTCTGGGTGTTTTCTTGACACGAGCGCGCTGGTCAAGCGCTACCATGTCGAGGATGGCACTCAGACAATCGACAGGATCATGGGCGATCCTCAGCAAGTTCTATTCATTTCCCGGCTTGGATTTGTCGAATTGTTGTCTGCACTAGCTACCAAGGTCCGCATGGGACATTTGGTCGTTGATTCAATGCTGGCGGCGCGCAAACGCTTTCTTGGGGATATTAAGTGCCGGCGTATTGTTGTCGTGCGAGTCCTGGTAGGGCACTTCCATACTGCAGAGCAACTCATCGCGCGTCATGCCACAACAAGACGGTTACGAACCTTGGATGCCTTGCAACTTAGTATTGCGTTGGATTTGCAAATGCAGCAATAGATAGATACATTTGTTTGCGCCGACCAGGCGCTATGCGAAGTCGCCGTACTCGAGGACCTGGCAATTCTGAACCCCCTAGCTATTGAGTAGATTGCTCCCTCTGCGGATTTCTGCCCTTCGCCCTTTGCTAGCTAATCGGTACAATTTCCCCGCCGGCCGCCATGGAGGAGTGCCGATTTTTCTCAAGGGATTGCTCGCCGCGGCGAGTCGATTGCATGCTCGCTCGCCCCGTTTTCAGAAACACTGTTCTGTGGATCGCCATTTCGCTAGGCGGTATATGCGCGGGTTGTCAGCTCCTTCACAAAAAGGACCATTGGGATCCCTTTCCGTTTGAGCACCCCTGCGGGCAGCTTGTCATTCACAGCGACGCGCCGCTCACCGGCCAGCAGAGGCTCGTCGAGGAACTGGTCACGCAGCGCGAATGGATCAATTCGCGGCTGGGGCTCACGCCAAGCGACAGGCCGATTCATGTCTATCTGTATGCCGATGAGGCAGCGTACTATAAGTTTTTGCATTTACGCTTCCCAGAGATGGCTACTCGGCGGGCGATTTTCGTCGGCACGAGCACCGATCTCACGGTGTACGCGCATGCGGGCGATCAAGTCGCGGTCGACTTGCGGCACGAAGTCGCGCACGGCTATTTGCACGCGGCCGTGCCGAACTTGCCGTTGTGGCTCGATGAGGGGTTAGCGGAATATTTTGAAGTCGGCCGCGGCCGCCGGGGCTACAACGAACCGCACGTCGAGATGCTCGTCAAGCAAGCCGAGGCAGGAACGTGGCGACCGGAACTCACGCGGCTCGAAGCGCTCACCTCCGCCGCCGACATGACGCAGCAAGACTACGCCGAGTCGTGGGCCTGGGTTCACTATCTGTTGGAATCGGAACATGGCAAGGCCGACGTGCTGATCAGCTATCTTGGCGATCTCGCGTCGCAACCCAACACCGACCCGTTGAGCGCACGCTTGGCTAAACAACTCGTTGGCCCGCAGCTCGCGCTGGGCGAACATATTCGCACCCTGCGTTGATTCAATTCCGCGCAGGTTGACAGAATGTGAATCCTCCCTAACATGGCGGAAGCCGTGCCGCTTTGCGGTACGCGTAACGCGGTTAGAAACATCGCACGATCAG
>JBGTEU010000253.1:0-3252 GCA_041747595.1 Bythopirellula sp. | reverse complement strand
CAGCGTCCTCCAGGCGTCCGCATTGCAGGTGGGAATTGCCAAGATTCACCAAGGAGCCAAGAGTTTTGATGTGGGTTGGCCCAAAGTGTTCAGTCGCTACTTGGAAAGCTCGATCAAATTGATCCCGGGCCATTTCAATCTCGCTCAAGCGCTCGTAGGTCAAACCTAGAGTCTGCCGTAGGTCGACTTCAAGGCCAGGTTGATTTCGGAACTCACGATCCAACGCGGGTAACGACTGGTCCAGCGCTTGTCGCAAAGTCAGGTCGCGCCCCAAGCCGCCGTCGATTCCGGTCGGACGCGGTGCGGCCAATACGTATTTTTCAAAGAAATTCAATGTCGCTCTCGCCTCATTGGCGCGTTGCAAGGCAAGTTCACGAGCTGCGACTTCTTTCTGTTGGGCGGTTTCAGCCACACGAAGCGCGGACCCGGCGGAAATCTTCGCTTGTTCGGCTTGTTCGAGTGCCGTGGACAATTGGTTTGCTTGTTGCCAGAGCAGCAAACTGGCAATCAGTGCACCGCCTCCCAGCATCACCGAAGCTGCGGTGGTCGCTGCGACCAACTCGGTATGACGCTGGCACCATTTGACGATTTGCTGCCAAGTGCTAGGGCGACGGGCCACCAGTGGTTCGTTTCTTAAGAACCGCCGCAAGTCGTCGGCCAACTCGGCAGCCGACTGATAACGCTCGGCAGCTTCCTTGGCGATCGCTTTCCCCACGATAATCTCCAACTCCGCTGGCAGCGTGTTATCCAGCTTGCGGATAGGGCGAGGATCGGTGGAGAGGATATCGCTGAGTAGTTGCTTTCGGTCGCGGCTGGAGAAAGCCGGCTCCAAAGTCAATAGCTCGTAGAGCGTGACGCCCAACGAATAGACATCGCTACGCGGATCGCAGGGGCGCCCCGCGGCTTGCTCCGGGCTCATGTATCGTAGAGTGCCCAACAAATCTCCACTGACCGTTAGCGTGTCACTGGCCTCAAGTTGGGCCAAGCCGAAATCCGTCACCCAGACTTTTCCAGTCGCGTCCATCATCAGATTGGCAGGCTTGATATCCCGGTGGATCACACCTTGCTGGTGAGCATGCTCTAAAGCATCGGCCACGGTGCTGATCAGTTCAGCAACGGACCGTCCCCACTTCATTTTCGAGTGGGAGCGTTCGGTGGATCCTCTAGCCACGGGAACCGTTGGATGGTTCGCCGCCGATCCATTTAACAGGCGATCCATTAAAGCGTTGTCACTGCGGAGTCCATCCAAAGCCTGCACCGGAGAGGACGGTGCTGCCTCATGCGACGCCGGTAATGCAACAGCTTGCCTGCCCGAATCGCTCGCCGGGCGTCCCCAGTGAGACGCTCGCATTTCGTGTATTATCTTGTCCAAGGACTGCCCTTGGATCAGCTGCATAGCATAAAAATGCACTCCGCGATCACTGCCTACGAAATAGACCGGCACGATATGCGGATGATGCAGCGAGGCGGCGGCTCGAGCTTCGTTTTGGAAACGCTGCATTCGCCGAGGGTCCAACACGCTGGTGAATGGAAGTATCTTCAACGCCACTCGTCGGGCCAATGAAATCTGCTCGGCTTCGTAAACCACCCCCATCCCACCGCGCCCAATTTCTTTCAGTACGCGAAAGTCGCCCAGCGCTTCCGAGGCGGCGGAGCCGAAGTCGTTTGGAGAATGACCAGCGGTTTCCAAGGCCTCTGGTCGGAGCGAGGCGATCGCCTTCAGCGTCGGAAGCAAATTCAGCAACTTTGCCACATGTTCAGGATGGGTTTGACAAAGTTCAGCAAAATCGATTGCTTGTCGCTGCTCTAACTGAGCCGAGACGTGACAGACCAATTGATCGAAGGTCGCATCAACATCGGCAGACACCAATGAACGGGCTTTCGATTCGGCCATTAGCTCAGTCCCATTTCGCGTTGTGAGAGAATTCCATGCAGACGCTCGATCGCTCGGCGATACCGAGATCGCACCGCTTCGAGCCCCAAATTCAGAACGGCTGCGATCTCGTCGAATTGCAGTTCCTCAAGGTGCCGCAAAACAACGATTTGGCGATAGTGTTCCGGCAATTCTTGGAGCGAGCTCATCAATTCATTGCGACGCTCCTCGCGAACTTTCCTCTGGCTGGGACTCGATTCTTTGGCCGCAATCCACTGGGCCAGTTGCAGGGCGGAAAGGTCCGAACTGAAATCGCCAGTCGCCAGTTCGCGTTTGACACTCCGCTTGGCCGCTCCAATATGCCGCCGATGAAGCTGAACCAAACGCTGCCAGGCCAAATGACGCAGCCAAGGATAGAACGGGAAATCCCGGTTTCGGGCAAATTCGGGCAGCTTAATCGCCGCTTCCGCCAGAGCCTCCTGCACGACATCCGAAGCATCCGCCCGCACTGCCACGCGGGGATCCAAATAGACCTCAACCATCCGACGCAGCCTTGCCCGATGCCTGCTCAGCAATTGATTGATCGCCGTCGAATCCCCTTGCATCGCCAAGTCCAGCAATGCTTCAGTGCCGTCCATATTGTTCGCCATTAGTTAGAAAGCACTTAGGAGCTCACTGCACACACTATCGTCGTCGGATAATTCTGCGTTTCCCGGAGTCTTGGGTCGCGAAAAAAAGTGATTCGGCGGCAGATTTTATCAGAAAACACCGCCGTGTTGCCTCAGCGAAACCAATTACCAGAGACAAACCGGCGGCAAACTAGCGGCAAGGAACAATCGACCTTGAGCTGCCGGAATCATGTATCGAGGAAAGCAATGGGAACGCGCCGGCCAATGAAAGTGCGTTCTCAGGAGCCGGGTCACATAAGGTTTACAGCGGATGATTCAATTTTCACGTTCCCAGGTCGCTCGGCTGGGGTCACAGCAGCGACGGCCCCGCTCCGCTGGGGTCACAGCATAGACGCCCCATCAAAAAAGTTCGATCGGCGGTTCGACTTTACCGAATCACCTGGTTATCCCATGCGACTCTACATCTCCTTCAAAGCGCTCGAGCGAATGATGTCAGCTTGACAAGTATCTCCCGTTTCAGGCTCAATAGTATCAAGTCCGTTATGATTTTGATGGTGCTGGTTGGATCTTGACCACGGGCCGGGGACCTTGTCATTACCCACAAATTTTGCCCGTTAATTTGGTAAAACCCAAAGGTTTTTCGTACTCGTAGTATCTTCCGATATCTCCCCTTAGACGAACAGTACGGTTAAGCTCTTTTCAGAGCGTTGTACGTTCTGAACGCACTGTAGATCGTTTACTCGTGGCTCT
>JBGTEU010000252.1:0-5734 GCA_041747595.1 Bythopirellula sp. | reverse complement strand
GGCGAGTTTGGATTTCGTGCTTTTCGGCGAGGGGAATGTTCCCTGGATGGTTCGCGAATTGATTCGCCGCGCGGAACCCGACTCCACGCGTCGCCCGCGGATTGTAATCGGCTAGCTGAGGTTCTACGAACCGCGGTCATGCGGGCTACTTAAAATCGCCTTCACCCTGCTTGGAGTCGACAATCTCGGGCAGCACGTGGACGTCGACGCGGGAGTTGAATTCCAACTCGCTTTTATCAAGGCTTTGCGAGATGGGCTCATTGCCTTCGGCCTGGCTCATGCGAATCAAATCGGAGTCCATCCCCATCGCCACCAAAGTGTCTTTCACCAAATTGCAGCGGGCGTAACACAATTCCCAATGATTCTTGTAGGGACTCCCCTCGGGCAACGGTCGACGCAGCGAATGGGCACGAATTTCGATGCGGTTGCGGCGGCCTATCAAATTGCCCACCGAGTGCTTCAAGTGATCGAGTTGCTCGGCGTCGAGTTCCGTGCCATTATCGGAAAATAACACCGAGATTTGGGGAGCATCATTGAACTGGGCGGGGGCAAAGCCATTTCGCATCCGCCCCGGTTGCCCTTTGCCTTCCTTGCGCTTCTGCACCGTCGGCGAGTACCGGCCATCTTTCTTCGGCGGGTCATTCTCGCTGCCATAACCACGACTGGGAGGGTCGTCGGTTTCGATGGCAAACGGATCGCGGAAGTATTGGGCGACGGCCTGTTTCACGTCGGGTTTCTGCGACGTGAGCCACATCACCATAAAGAAAGCCATCATCGCGGTCACGAAGTCCGCGTAGGCCACCTTCCATGCACCACCTCCATGACCTGCCATAGGATGAATCCCTTGTAAAAACTGCCTACTAATTCTTGTGTGCTAACTTACGTCAACCTGTTTGAACAGTTCTTCCATTTCGTCGCGCGTGGGGCGCATCTCAGTACCGACACTGCGACGTGCTTTTTCGATGGCCACTTTCGGGGGCAGTTCATTGGCAAAGGCCAGGATCATCGTCGTAATCGTGCGAAAGAACGACAGCTCTATGCTGCCCAGCACTTCCATGCGTGCCGCCAGGGGACCAAAGAAGCCGTAAGACAACAAAATCCCCAAGAACGTACCCACGAGGGCCGCACCCACTTTGTGGCCGATTTCTTCCACGGGGCCGTCGATGTGGCCCATCGTGATCACGATACCCAAAACCGCCGCCACGATGCCGAAGCCCGGCAAGCCGTCGGCCGTCTTGGCCAATGCCGCCGTCGGCATGTGGTGTTCTTCGGCAATCACGGCAAGTTCCGCGTCAAAGAGTTCGGGCAACAGTTCCTTGCGTACCGTTCCTTCCACCAACAACGAAAACCCGCCCGCGACGAATTCGCAAACGTGGTGATTATTCAGAACCAGCGGATACTTGGCGAAGATGCTGCTCTCGTGGGGATTCGAGACGTGCGACTCGATGGCCAGCAACCCATCCTTCCGCGATGTTTTCATCAGATCGTACATCAGACTGAACAGCTGGTTGTACATCTTGCGATTGAAGGGAGAACCCTTAATCGTTTGGATGATGCCCTTGACCAAGTCGATGAGCAACTTCTTAGTCGACATCACGATCAGCGCGCCGAGCGAGGCCCCGCCGATGGTGACGATTTCCGACGGGTGAACCAGCGAACCAGCGTGTCCCCCGGCCATGGAGAACCCGCCGAGGACGGCCCCGATGACGACTAAAAATCCGACGATGACAATCATTGAAAAAAATCCTTATGGAGAATTTCTGCCAAATTCTCAGTAGAAGTATTGCTCACAAGATGTACCAAAACGATGCAGGGCGAACACCACAGTCAGATAACCTGGCTCTCACAATCGGCTATTCCGCTGGCGAGCAACGTGCGGTTTGGAACGATTATGCGGAGCAACCGATCCCGCCGCGGGCACCGCTGCGCAGCAGTGGTCGGCTAGATAACTGAGCCGGAACGCGCTAGCGTCGGGTTCTTCCGGGCTTGATAACTGAGAGCGTCGGGTTCTTCCGGGCACCCTTATCGAAAAATGCCCTCGCTAGTCTATTTGAGGTCACACGGCGCGCCCACAAAAAGCTCCACCTGGAAGGACGCGAATACACCTTTCGTGCGAAATCCCCGGGCCATAATTCAAAGTAATATCTCTCGAAGCGGACAAGTGATACACCTGCTTTCTCCCGAAGCGGACAACATTTGCCGAAGGGGACAAGAAAAAAAGGGACTGTCGGACTATGGGACGGTGGGACGATGGGACGAAGGGGATAAACAGAACCTGGGCGCGCACCCGTAGGCAATGACCAAGGCCCAATGACCGAATGAGTAGACTGGCCTTTGACCTCCGGCCTCTCGCCTCTCATTTCAAGACGGTCAACTTGGTCAAGACGGTCAAGACGGTCAACTTGGCACACAGTTTTTCATGATGCGACATTGTTTGCCAATCCGCGTGGGGAATCGCCCGCGCGTACCGGTAGCACTGACCTGTCTGGCTAAGAGCTGACAGCTGATGGCTAAGAGCTTTCCTGATTGTCAACGAACATGCCGTCATTGTGGCGCGAAAGCTTTTCAGCTTTTGTTTGGCTGAATGCTCACGGCTGACAGTGTTTTGCTCCATTGTCGCGATTAGTGAACGTTTGTCCACAATTATTTTTGGCCGGTAGGGCGTTAAGAAGACATGACTTGCTAATGTTGTCGTCAATTTCTCCTCTCACTATGGGTCGTGCAATAGATTGGTTTGCTGGACCTGCCCATAGCTAGCGCAGGACACGCCCTCCTTACGCACATCGGTGGCCGAAGGGCCAGAAAGGTGACGTAGTCATTTCAGTGGAGACGACGCCCGGAAAGGACGCCGACGAAGTCCACAAGGTCCTCGGCAACCACGAAGTTAGCTGCCGTCTCGCGGAGCATGCCGTCCAAATTGCCTAGCCGCAAGCACCCTATTGGGTATTTGATTTTGCTCCCTGTTCCAATGCTTTGAGAGAAGCATGGAAGGATTCTCGTGTTGGCGGCAGCCACGCCATACACACCGGCCTCCCTTCATTGAGAAACCTATAGGAGCCGCAATAGCGCTCCGTCGAACCAATCATGAGCCACAACAGACTTCGGCCGTCCGGCACGCACGATGTTCCTCGCCGCACGTCTTAAATGCGTTATTGAGCCGCCTCGCGTCAGAGTGCGTTTATAACCTCCGTCGTATCGGCCCGACCTCCATGAGAATTACTGACCACGGCGAAATCAATCTTGCCGTCTTTTCCCACGACAAAAGTGGAAGGATAAGCAGTCTCTTGCGGTGCGTTACAACGTAGGGAGTAGCTGTCGGTAAACGAGTAGCCAGGGTCGATGACGAATTCAAAACCTTCCGGCAACTGAGACCCCTTCAAGAATTCTTGCGCTTTCGCTGCGAGTACTTCCGCCGGGCCTGGGTAGACCAGGATGACGGTCGCGTCCTTCGCGGCAAAGTCCTTCGCAGAGCCAATTAGGCTACCAACTTGTCGCGTACAAATCGGGCATTGATAGCCCGGATAGCCGCGAAGCACCACGACGACTGCGGGGCCACGCTGGAGGGTTTCCGACAGTTTGACCATTCGCCCATCAGGCGTCTGAAGTTCAAATTCCGGAGCGGCGTCGCCTATCATTGGCGGACTCGTAAGCTTGCGGACGCCCAGCTTGCGGACGGCAGCAACCACATCAGCAGGTTCCGCACGTTTCTTATAGTCGGCGTCGAGGAATGCGTAGGTTATACGTCCACCCTTGCCAATGACATAGGTCGCGGAGAGGGGAAGCTCCATCGCATCACTTCCGTTGTACTCTGCCAACTTTAGACGGTCTCGGTATAAGGGAACAATCGATTCAGCGAGCGGGAAGACGAGTCCATACTTCCGTGCGGTCGCGTTGCCTTCGTCATGCAGTGCGACGAAGTCAACATCATTAGCGGCTGCGGTCTCCTTTGCTTTCTCTGGCAACTCGGGCGTGAGCACCACAAGCTTCGCCCCCGTTCCCTCAATCGCCTTCAACGCTTTCTGCATCGCCTGGAGTTGCAAATTGCAATAGGGACACCAACCGCCGCGATACCACATGAGCACAATCGGTCCCTCAGTCCAAAGTTCGCTGAGCTGAACCGCCTCGCCATTCCAACCCATCAGTTTGGCGTCAAGCGCAGCGTCACCAACTTGCTTGGCGGATTTCTCAATACCAGTGGCTCGCACTTCCTCGACTGCTTGCTGCATAGCCTGCAACATTTCTGGTGGCAAACGTGTCGTTGACTTCTTGGCGGCGTCAGCCAACTGTGCGGAAAGAGTCTGAGCAGGTTGTTCCTGGCCGTACGCCAAAGACACCACCAGCGACACAAGAAGCATGCAAGTAATATGTATGAATCTCAACATCTATTGTTTCTCCTTAATGGAAGCGACCGTCTCATGGCGAGCAACGAAATGCCGCACCAATATTTGTCTTCGTGTCCTCTGCCAAAGCAAATGGCACAGGTACGATGGTGGACCCCGGCATATTTTGCGGCAATCGTAGGTTCAGACACATACAGTGGCCGGGAACCATATTCGGATTGTATCGTGCTGGCCACGCTCGCCTGGAGGTGAATTCCGTACGCTTGCGATAGAATGCAAATAATGAAAAAACGCAGCCTGAATTTCTGTAATCGCAATTGCCGTTTTACGTCTAATCGTTGGTGACTTTGAACCCGCCCGACCCTGCTCATGCCCCAGAATCCAAAACAGCCGAAGCCAGTGCCAGCAGAGCTGAGCGACCCCGCCGATTGGGTTGACCGCTACGGCGACGCCCTATTGCGTTTTGCAGGCGGTCGGGTGGCGAGCCGCGAACTCGCAGAAGACCTTGTCCAAGAGACGTTTCTTGCCGCGTTTCGTCACCGGTCTCAGTTCGACGGGAAATCTGCGTTCGGCACTTGGTTGGTCGCCATTCTGCGGAGAAAAATCGTTGACCACCATCGCAAGACCGGGCGTTCTCCCGACCTCGACGCCGAGTCACTGGCCGCAGTGGGTGACCCCTTCACGGCCAAGGGCAAGTGGACGACCTCGTCAACAAAATGGCGGACGACTCCGAAAGACTTGGCCGAGAACGCGGAATTCTGGACCGTGTTTCATGGCTGCATGTCCGGTTTGCCGATGCACTTGGCTCAGGCCTTTCAGATGCGAGAACTCGCCATGGTCACGGTAGACGACGCGAGCAAGAAGACGGGTATCACGCCAAAGAATTTGGCCGTTCGTCTCCATCGAGCAAGGTTGCTGCTCCGACAGTGCTTGGAAAAGAAGTGGTTCCGCAGCGAACCTGGAGGAGCTTCGTGAAATTGGAGCATAAATATCCGCTACTCGGATTGTCGTGTCGCGAAGCATCACGACTAATTTCGGATTCGCTCGACCGAGAATTGACTCGCCGCGAGCGATGGTCGCTGCGCATTCACACGTTGCTATGTACGGCTTGCCAACGCTTTGCTCAACAAACCAAAATGATTCGCGAAGCGATTGCAAACATGCCCGACGCCCTCCGCAAGAAGTGGTCGGATAGCACTGCAATGCTGTCTGCCGAGCGACGGACACAGATAAAACGCTTGCTTACCGAGGCACGTCGAGCCGAGTCGCAGGAGTGAGAGGTTCACGGGCGAGCGGCAACTTTCCGGCCCAGTCTGCACCGCGAAGCTAGATGCGTTGCGTTTTGTTCATTCGCACAGGGCTACGAAGAAAGAGCTGCGTCTTCGTTGGGAACG
>JBGTEU010000251.1:0-1728 GCA_041747595.1 Bythopirellula sp. | reverse complement strand
AGCCCGCAGGTGGTCGCCCGGGCGATCCGGGGGCGAAACCAACATGAAAAGCAAATGGACCTTTTCGCCGTCGAGGCTGTCGAAGTCGACGCCCATCTCGCTGACCGCTACCGTGCCCACCAATTCTTTGACGCTGGGATGCTTCGTATGCGGCACGGCAACTCCTCGGCCGATGCCCGTGCTGCCCAATTCCTCGCGCTTGAGAATCGCTTCCACGATGCTCCCGTGTTGCTCGGGGGCAATCTTGCCGGCTTCCAGCAATGCGGTGGCCATCGCACGAATGACCTCCTCCTTGTTGTCGACTTCGATATTCGTTCGAATCGCCTCTCGGCTCACAAAATCAACAAACTTCATGATACGCTTTACCCTCGATTTTTTTGCCCGTAGTAACGTTGGCAATTTATGTGATTCATCGCATTCACCGCGGCACACGACCATGCCGCTGATCTTGCGAAATATGATTTTAGTTCTGATTTCCAGTCGTCATGTCTATTCAGACATAACGGCTTTGACCTGGTCATTCTTCGACCAACTCATCTTCGAGCGGAGACTTCACCTCCATGTGCCGAGTACTGTTGCCTCGGTGCCTTTCCTGGACACGCTCTTTATATTTTCTCAACTGCTGTTCGATTTTTCCGGCGGCGCTGTCGAAGGCACTAAGCAAACTCTCGGCGTCCGCATGGGCGACGAAATCGTGCTTGTGCTCGGCCGAGACGTTGATGCCCACTTGCGGGGAGTGCTCGTGTTTCAGGTCAACCACCAACTCAATCGCCATCAAGCGCTCGAAAATTCGCCCGAACTTCTCGGCCTTCGCTTTCAACTTCTCCTGACTGGCCTCGCTCAGGTGGCCATGGCGAACCGAAATGCTAATCTGCACCGATGCAACTCCTTTGTTCATTGTCCCCATGTCCGGCCCGCGGAGAAACTTCTTCCGCCGCGGCGCGAAGCATCACACGGTCGAATCGATGGCGAAACGACGTCGGGGCTGCCAAGCACCCCATTCTAACGATTTTTCGCTTGGCCGACAAACCGACTCTTTCCCGGTTTTAAACGTCAGCCCATGGAATTCGTGCCGAAAAACGCCGCCAAAGGCCGGCAGCTTGACTTGCCCGCCAGCGTCTGCTTGCGTGATCGCGCACCAAATACCTCTTACCCCCGGCACGGATCAAAGGACTCCATATCGGCCGGGAAGAATCGCCGTTTAGCCGCGAGGCTTAGCCGAGCGAGTAGCCGCGAGAATAGGGCGGGAACCCAGTTCCGCAATCCGAAATCTGCACTCCCCAATTCAACCGTCATTCCCGAGACGTCGGGAACCCAACTTCCCCCACTCCCCACTCCCTCCCAGCGGCAACGCCGCGAAAGTTCATAGTCAGGCGGCGCAAGCCTCTGGAACTTGATCAACGAACGAACGGCAGCCGGAACGGGCGGAAGTCACTTCCTCAACATCGCCAATGGTACCCAATCGCCCGGTGCGCGTTCGTAATGCCAGAACTGCCAACCATTGGTGGCGCGGCCACCTCGCAGTGCGGATCCCGCTGCCGAGGGTGTTTTGTAATTGACCCCGTCGTATCTTATCTGCCCGTCCTTTCGCAAGATGGCCTGATAGAGCTTTCCCTTGTAACGGACTCGCAGCCGCATCCGCTGCCGCACATACTTGGCAAGCGGTATCGTTTCGTCCTCGACAACTCGGGGAACTTTCTTGGTTGCGGGCCGCTTTTTCAATGGCAT
>JBGTEU010000250.1:0-4457 GCA_041747595.1 Bythopirellula sp. | reverse complement strand
CGCTGTCAATTTCAACGGTGATCTCATGCTCGCCATACTCTGCGTGGAAGTGAGCCGGTTCGTGGTCGCGATAGTACATGCGGATCACGATTCCTAGGAAGCGAGAAATTTCTGGCATAGGATTCTCTCATTTAGTTGACCGGAGCTCGCACTTCTTCGCTCCGCGCGCCGAGATTGCCATAGCGGTGATACACGTGTGTGAGGCTTTGCTCCTGAAAATACCACAAAAGCTCCACCCTTCCGTGTGTTGAGACCGGCTCCTCGGCGATGTACTTGCCGACGGCGGCCGCGGCGGTGCGTAGCACGAACGGTACGCGCTCCGGGTGGGCGTAACGCAGGCGTTCGATGTGCCCTTCGCTCAAGGCTTGGGCCAGATCCGCGTCCGATTCCTCGACGAACTCAATCGCCCCCGCCCAACTGTCGGTGAGCACGTCGAGCAGTTTTACTGCGGGCGATTCCAGATCGGGCGGCGAACTTACCACCGTGCGACAACCAGCCGAGCGCGAAGCGAGCGCCCGTGCGAAAATCTCCAGCGGCGTGTCGTCCTGATGAATCCGCACGTGGATTTCCTTCAGCGGCAAATAACGACGGAAATTGTCTTCGCCCAACAGCCGGAAGGAGTCGTGCGTGAGGTCGAATTCTGCAGCCATCCAATGCTCGAAACTTTGCGCGGTGGCGACGATGGTTTCCGCTTCGTGCTCGTCGATTTCGCCACGCGCGGCGGCCATTCGAAGCACTTCGCAGAAATCGTCGAGGCCGGTGTCTCCGAGATCGGTGTCAGACCGTGGACTTCCGTCCTCGGCTATTAAATCTGATGGCTCATAGCCGGTAGCCCGCGGTTTTTCGAACGTCATGAACTGCGCGACGTAGTTGGGCCCCCCCGCTTTGATGCCGGGGCCGATGGCGCTTTTTCCCATACCACCGAAGGGTTGCCGCAGGACGATGGCCCCCGTCGTCGGGCGATTAATGTAAAGATTCCCCGCGCGGATGCCCTCCTGCCAAAGTTGGTGCTCGCGGTCGTCGAGACTTTCGAGCCCCGAGGTCAGTCCGTAGCCGGTGGCGTTCACCAGATCAATCGCCTCGTGCAAATTCTTCGCTTCCATCACGGCGAGCAGCGGCCCGAAGAATTCGGTGTTGTGCGTGTAACTTCCGCCACGAACGCCCCACTTCACGCCGGGGCTCACCAAATTGGGATTGTCGTCGACGTCCAGACGAGGCCGAACGGCCCATGACTCGCCCGGTTCGAGTTCCTTGAGGCCGCGTTCCAAATCACCGCTGGGGGGGCGAATCAAGGGGCCAATCTTTGTGGCGAGTTCCCACGCGCTGCCGACGCGCAAACTCTCGACGGCATCGACGAGTGAATCGCGGAATCGCGGGTCATGGTAAACCTCGCTCTCCAAAATCAACAGCGACGTCGCCGAGCATTTTTGCCCACCGTGGCTGAAGGCCGAGTGGAGAACGTTTTTAATGGCGAGGTCGCGGTCGGCGAGCGCGGTGACGATGGTGGCATTCTTGCCGCCGGTTTCGGCGAAGAGTTTCATCGTCGGCTTGGCCGCGAGCATCTTGAGGGCCGTTTCGGTGCCGCCGGTGAGAATCACGGCGTCGACCGCGTCGTGCGTCACCAGTTGTTGCCCCACCGTTCCGCCGCTGCAGGGCAAGAATTGCAACGCGGTGCGCGGCACTCCCGCCGACCAGAAGCATTGGCAGAGCTCGTAGGCGATAAGCACGGTGTCGCTCGCCGGTTTGAAAATGACCGTGTTCCCCGCCGCGAGGGCCGCCGCGATGCCGCCGCAGGGAATCGCGAGCGGAAAATTCCAGGGCGACACAACGACCACCACGCCCCTGCCCCGCGGTTGAAGTTCGGCGAGCGTGTAAAATTCTTCCGCGCTGCGGGCATAAAATCGGCAGAAATCAATCGCCTCGGAAACCTCGGGATCGCTCTCCGTGAACAGCTTGCCCCCTTCGGCGAGCATCGCCCCCATAAGATCGCCACGGCGTCCGGATAACGCTTCAGCGATGCGGTACAGAAAGCTTGTGCGTTCGGCTGCGGATAGTTTTCGCCAGCCATCGGCGTCTTGCTTTGCAGAATTCACCGCTTTCTCAATATCATCCTCGTTCGCTTGATGATAGCGGGCGACCACAATCCCCGGTCTTGAAGGGTCGAGCGATTCCCGTTGTTCACGACCACCTGTGATCTCTTCCCCCGCAAACACCAATGGCACAAATCTAGCATCATCGTCGGCTCGCCATGCTTCGATGATCTTCTCTGCCCATTTGCCATTCTGTGGCAGCGACCAATCCGTGTCGGCTTCATTTGTAAATTGCGAAGAATCGAGAGCGAGGGGGCGTGAGGTGGAGATATCTGGTCCACGGGCGATTTTTACCATCTCTTCCATGCGATCCTGCGTTCGCCTTGGTTTGGTCGGCAACGTCTCAATCTTTTCAAACGATTCTGTAAACCCATTTGCGAGTTGTTGCCAATCGGGGCTGTCGACCGTGAGTCGGAACGCGTGCCGCAGAAAGTTTTCCGGCCCCGTGTTTTCGTCCAAGCGGCGAACCAAGTAACCGATGGCGTTGATGAAATCTTCCTGCCGACACGCCGGGGCATAGAGCAGCATGTTCCGCGAGAGTTCCACGAGTGCCCGGCGTTGATGGTTCGCCATCCCTTCGAGCATTTCGAATTGCACGCGGTCGTGGGCTGATTCGCGCGTGGCAAGCACCAAGCCGTAAGCGAGCGTGAACAGATTGTGCGATGCGATCCCCAACCGCACGGCGGCGAGATTCTCCCTGCGCATGGCGAACTCGAGCATTCGGTGGTAGTTGGCGTCGGTGTCGGTTTTTTGTTGGAACGGCGCCTGCGGCCAGCCGCGCAAACTCGCCTCGACCCGTTCCGATTCCATGTTGGCCCCCTTCACGATGCGAATCGTGACCGGCGCACCTCCCTTCCCCACTCGCTGCCTCGCCCATGCGGTGATTTCCTGTTGCACGGCAAACGAATCGGGAATGTAGGCCTGCAGCGCGATGCCGGCTTGCGAGTGGGTGAGGTCCGGCCGGTCGAGCGTTCGCATGAAAACCTCGGCCGTAAGGGCCATGTCGCGGTACTCTTCCATGTCGAGATAGACGAACTTGGGGACGCGCGTGCCGTCGTGCCGCAGGAATTCGTATTTCGCCGCGGCGCGCAACAAGAGCTCCAAGCGGTCGCAGAGCACATTAACCGTGTGAGTGCGCGCGAGCGCCGAGATTTGTGAATAGATCGTGGAAATCTTGACCGAGAGGACTTCGATCTCGGGCCGCTGGAGCGCCGCGAGATAATTCTCCAACCGCCGCTCGGCCTCTTGTTCTCCCAGCAGCGCCTCGCCGAGGAAATTGACGTTCATTCGCAACCCCGCCTCGCGGCGCTTTTCCAAGTGCGACCGCAGCAGTTCCTCCTCGGCGGGGAGAATAACGTTGGCCGTCTCGTGCTGCATTTTTTCCTTGACGAACGGCATCGCCACGCCGGGGAGATACGCCCCGAAGGATTGAAAACCCTTGAGCAACGTGCGGTCGAGCGCGCTGAAAAACCGGGGGACCCCCTGCACGTCGAGAATATGGATGAATTGGTCGGCCGCGCGATGCGGCAACTGGGCGCGAAACGCTTGATCGGTAAGTTGCGTGAGGGTCGCCTTGTCCTGGGGGGACTGAATCATGCGGTCGAGTTCCCCCTGCTGCCGCCGCTCGGCGGGAGTTTGCAGTTCGCTGGCACGAATTTGCAACTCGCGCGCGAGAAAAATCGCTTGCTGAACTTCGACGGCGAGCGGAGAGGCAGCGTCGGGCACGAACGGAGCCAACCGCTCTCGCACCCCTTGGGCAACTTCCGCGGCAGTTAAACTATTGAGGCTCATGTCTTAAGTTCCTTGTCGGTGCCGACTTATCGAATTCTATCCCGCAGGGATTGTTCTTTCAGCCCAGGGTTGGTCGCTTCTAGCGACTACCCTGGGTTTCCAAAGTTTTGAAGAGGTCTACCCCGTAGGGGTTGAATCGCGTTTTCGCCGTGTTCATAGTGCGGCTATGCCACAATCTCTCGCCAAAGTCTTGATTCACGGCGTGTTCTCCACGAAGGACCGTATGCCTTATCTAGCCGATGCTCAGCTGCGCCACGAAATGCATTGCATGCTTGGAGGGATTCTAGGAAAGTTGGGCTGTCAATCGATTGTGATGGGAGGAGTAGAAGACCATGTTCATCTGCTGTTTGCTTTGTCGCGGACACTCGAGATCGCAGAAGTCATGAAGGAACTTAAACGTCAGACGTCGTTATGGATCAAGTATCGCGACGCTGGTACGGCTGACTTTGCTTGGCAGTCGGGTTACGGAGTGTTTTCTATCGGCTTCTCGCAAATCCCGGCCGTTCGAGCCTATATTGTGGATCAGGAGGAACACCATCGAGAGGTGTCGTTTCAGGACGAGTATCGCAGTTTGTT
>JBGTEU010000249.1:0-8264 GCA_041747595.1 Bythopirellula sp. | reverse complement strand
TCCCAGGACAAGTTTGCTTCCGGATTGCATGGTGTATGGCCGTAATTCTCGTTGCGGTTTACTCGAGATTAATGCGTCTTTTGGTACAGTGCGTGTGTCAGTATACTGGTTCTTTCCCCATCAGCATAAGTTTTTCCCAGGAAGCAGAGCCCTCCATGGCCGACAAGTTCGACCCTTATCGCGAAGCATTGGTGGTCGAGACCGCCACTGTTTGGCCCGCCGACACTGAGATTGAACCTCGTGAACGAGTTCAGCTTGAAGTCCTGTTGCACGCCCATCCCGAGGAGGCGGCCCACTTGGAATACCTGCGTATGCACACGGGTTTCTGTCGTCAGATCGTTGTCACCGACGAGGATTTGCAGCGCGTCGCGGCAATAAAATAAACGCAGAGCTCGCGGAGACGCAGAGGACCGCAAAGCCGTTGCGTTGAATTTTGAGAAACATCATTCTCTGCGAATCTTTGCGTCTTGGCGTACCCTGCGTTTAATTTATTTGGAGATGTCTGTGTCCCAGCCGCTCATCACCACGCGCGTCAATCTCGCCGAGCGGAGTTACGACATTCAAATCGGTAGCGGTAATCTCGCCGAGCTTTCGCCGTTTTTGCGCGAACGCTGCCAGGCGTCGCACGCCGTGATCATCACCGACGATGCGGTCGATGAACTCTATGCCGACAAGTTGGGTGACCAACTTACTGACGACGAGTGGGAAGTTCATTTGCTCACCGTCGACGTCGGCGAGCCGAGCAAAAGCGGCGACGTCGCACAAGAATTGTGGGAGACGATGCTCGAAGAGGGGACCGACCGTAAGTCGATTGTGGTCGCCATCGGTGGCGGAGTGGTGGGTGACTTGGCTGGATTCGTCGCCGCCACGTTTGCGCGGGGTTTGCAGTTTTTTCAAGTCCCCACGACGCTGCTCGCGCAGGTTGATAGCTCGGTGGGCGGCAAGGTGGGGATCAATCTCCCCGGCGCGAAAAACATGGTGGGCGCGTTCTGGCAACCACGGGGGGTGTTGATCGACGTCGACGTGCTTGCCACGCTTTCCGACCGCGAATACCGCGCGGGTCTTGCCGAAGTGGTGAAATACGGCGTCATTCTGGATGCCGACTTTTTCGCGTTCCTCGAACAAAATGTCGCCGCGATCAATGCCCGCGATGCCGCGATTCTCACCCGCGTGATCGAGCGTTGTTGCCGGCTCAAGGCAGACGTGGTTGAGCAAGATGAATGCGAACTCACCGGTCTGCGAGCCGTGCTGAACTACGGCCACACGTTTGCCCACGCCTTCGAAGCCGCAGGCGAATACGGTATGTTGCTACACGGCGAAGCCGTGGCCATTGGCATGGAATGCGCCGCACGATTGGCCCGCCGCATGAATCGCATCGATGACGAGTTCCTGAATCGTCAAACGGCACTTCTCAACGCACTGAAACTTCCGACGGCGGTTCCCGACTTCGACGGCGAAGACTTGGTGCGCATCATGCGCCGCGACAAAAAAGTCGACGAAGGCCGCTTGCGGTTCGTGTTGCCGACCAAGCTGGGGCACGTCGAGTTGGTGAAAGACGTGCGGGTGGACGACGTGCTGGCGGTGATGAACGCATAGAGAATTGTATGATGGTGTCATCCCGAGGGGAGTTCCACGACCCGAGGGATCTAGGTTCCTTGTCTTGTAGGCAATTCGAATGACGCTGTAACACAGATTCCTAAGTCGTGGAACTCCTTTCGGAATGACATTTCTTGTGACGATAGCACCTTTTAACAACAAAGTGATATGAGCGATTCCTCGCAAACTAATTTGGATGCATTGCGGCAGATGTCGGATGATGACATTGATTACACTGATATTCCTCATCTCGACGAGTCATTTTTCAACCGCGCCGAGTTGCGCATCCCTGCCGCACAGGCTCAATTTCTTGTTCGCCTCGATCCGGATATCGTTAAGTGGTTTCAGGCCCACGGCACCCAATATCAAGACTTAATTAATGCCGCGTTACGCGAACACATGACAACGCACTGATAGGCGCTGCCAGGGACGACGTGCAACGCATTCATACGCTAGCCGACTTTCGGCCTCAGCTGCACAAACAACTTCTCCGGCGCGGCGGCAAAGTATTTGAACAATGCCGGACACAACCATCCCTCCAGTTGGTACTCTTCGCTGAAATACCAGTTCCCCCCGTACTCCTCGCGCCGTCTCTCGAATTCGTGTTGATAACCTGGAAAGGGGTTCGCGGAAAACACGAGCGTCACCCCGCTCTCCGCATCCGGAATATCCGCCACCATGCGATCGATGAGCACGTCGGCCCCCGAAACAAACGGCTCCTGAACGAGACCGACCGCGGGGTCGTCGAAGACCCATGTCCCCTGGATCTTATAGGGATGAATCGCCATCAGAGAGTTCATGTTTTGGGGCATCATCCAAATAGTCCTTGGTACAATAGTAGATTTCACCGGTCGAACCGCTTAATCCCAGCCGCACTATATCGTCAGGTTTAACAAAGTCACCAACTTCTGAGACGACCACTTTAAAGCCTGCCTCACGCAAACGGTCAATGTAATCAGGTCCGTATCGACGCACATGGTCCTTCTGCCCAAACGCTTTCAATCGCTCGTCCGGGTCGACAATCGAAGGATCTTCATAGGTTTTATCCGCTGTGATAGGTACCAAAAGTAATGCCCAACCACTGGACTTTAAAACGCGATAAAATTCGCTCATAGCTTTTCTGTCAGCAGGAACATGCTCCAAGACGTGACTGCAATAAATTACGTCGAAGGTCTCGTCGGGATATTGGATATCCGTGATGTCCATTTTGACCATAGCACGGGGGTTGAGCAAATCGGCCGTCACATACTTATTCCCCAACAACTTTCTGAATAGGGGCTCAAGACAAGGTTCCGGTGCGACGTGAAGCATGCAATTTAATTTAGCTTCGAACAAGTTTGTCTTGTTCTTCATGAACAAGTAAACAAGGCGATGGCGTTCCAGAGAATTGCAATGAGGGCATATTGCGTTTTCTCGCCGAATGAATCCTGTGGGGAGGAACTGGCTTGAAGATTTATTGCAAACAGGGCAATACCGGTCGGTGCCAGCATATTTGATGGAGTTGCGAAATTGCTTAAATGGCTTTTTTAACCACGTTGGCAGACAAGCTTTAAGGACCTTCATAAATGTCTTTGCCTCAGTTTAACGCGTTATGAACTGCATAGAGACCTCTCTACTTTACTTGAAAATTCATTCCTGAAAGTCCGAAATCACCAAGAACAACCCTTACGCAAGGCTCCCCCATATCGGTTTGTAGGGTTGGTTACGTTCTTGTTAGGACGGTGCTCGCCGAACGATATATTTCGACGCTATCGCAATCGCCAATAATGGCCCAAATGTCAAGATTTCATACACCGCGACGCGAACATTATGCAAACTAAAGATATTGCTCTTATCGGCCGTTGATAACCAGGGGATGGGCAGCGCGATGCGGCCCATGGCGAAGGGCCACCCCACGGGGAGTCCTACCGTGCGGTTGTAAAATGAATCGAGGAGCAAGTGGCTGTACCAAGCCAACGCGAACCCGATCATGACTCGCCAAGAAGCCGGCGGCTGGCCTCGAAACCGCCAGACGAGCGCCACTTCTAAACAGATCACTCCAATCGTCGTCATTAACAGGCTGTGGCTTATGTCGTATTGAAAATGCCCCCAATAGGGAAACGGCAGATCGGGCGCGCTGGCCACGACAGCGAAGGCAGCGAGCAGGCCGGCTTTCTGTTTACCGGGCGTATTACGAGGGATCGCCAGATAGCCAATTGCAAGCCCAGTGAGTGTGTGTCCAATGGGGGTCAAGTTCATTCTCTAGGGGCTGAGATTACAGTTAGACACGTCGAACTGGTGAAAGTTGGCGAGAGATAATACCGATCAGTGGGTGTTAGATTCGCATCAAGCCAACTACGTCTGCACCGGCTTCTTGCGAGTTTGATGGTTGGAGAGAAGCCAATGCCTTGTGAGGATCGCTAGAACAAGAACCGTTCCAAACGTCAAGATTTCGAAGAAGGCGACACTCGCATTATGCAAACTCCAAACATTGATCTTGTCTGATTGCAATAACCAAGGAATAGGCAAGGCCGCTTTCGCGTTGCTGATGGGCCAGAACATTTCGTATCCCTGTTCACCCACTTTGTTGTACATCGTGTCGAGCAAGAGGTGGCTAAACCAAGCCAGTGCTCCTCCCAGCAAGATGCGGTTTGTGAAATAGGGATTTTTTCGCAGAAAGATTTTGGCCAAGACGACTAGCATCGCAACAACGATGGTCGTTGTGAAGATGCTGTGAGTGTTTATGTATCGATCAAGTGGCAAGTCGGGTATGTTTGCTATAAACGCGAAGGCTGTGAGCAGCATCCCCTTTTGCTTAACGGACATCTGGGGAGGCATGGTTAGACTTCCAATGGCCAAGCCGGCAAGAGTATGGCCTATTGGAGTCAAATTTCACCTCGTTCGAGCGATGATGGAAATGGAGTTCGGAGATGAGCGGGGCACTTAGACCTTTATTTTGGACGTAGAACGGCGAGCGTCAAGTTTCCTGGTTGCTTTCACGGCATCCCGTGATTATCGTCGGCACAAGGCTGCTCTGCTGCGCTGGGCTTCGCATCGCGGCCAAACATTGGTGGATCATTGCGTGGACAATGCCGACCCACAACTTCGCGACCGACTTTGCCTGGCGATGGTGCAGGGCGTGGGCCCATTGGCGATGCAGCGCTTGCTCGCGCATTTTAGCACGCCGACGACGGTGCTCGCGGCGTCGCAGGGAGAACTGCAATGTGTCCCCGGCATCGGTTCCACGATTGCCAAGCGAATCACCCAGGCCCGTGCGGAGATCAACGTCGACGAGCAGCTTCGCATCGCCACGGAACACAGCATCGCGATTCTCACGCCGGCTGACAATCGCTACCCGCGCTTGTTGAAAGAACTCCCCGATCCGCCGGCGGTGCTGTTCGCGCGTGGCGATTTCAAAGAGATCGACGGACTCGCCGTGGCGATTGTCGGCACGCGGCACGCGAGCCGTTACGGATTGAAGCAAGCCGAAACGCTCGCCGCGAGTTTGGCCCGCGCGGGTTTCACCGTGGTCAGCGGCATGGCTCGAGGAATCGACACGGCCGCGCATCGTGGAGCGCTTGCCGCCGGTGGCCGCACGGTTGCGGTCTTGGCCAGTGGAGTGCTCGCGCCCTATCCGCCGGAAAACACGAAGCTCGCCGACGAGATCGCCGCATGCGGTTGCGTGGTGAGCGAGGCACCTCCCACGATGCCGCCGATCAGTGGCATGTTTCCACAACGTAACCGCATCATCAGCGGTCTGACGCTTGGCACGATTGTGGTCGAGGCCTCGGAACGCTCGGGGGCGCTCATCACGGCCCGACACGCGGGGGAACAGAATCGCCAAGTGTTTGCCGTGCCGGGACAGATCGATAGCCGGCTCTCGGTAGGCCCGCATCGCTTGATCCGCGATGGCGCAAAATTAGTGACTTCGATTGAAGACGTGCTCGAAGAACTCGGCCCCCTCGCCACGGAGGCGCGGCGCGACGACGGCACGACGATTCGCGTGCCTGTGGAAGTGACCCTCAACGAACTGGAAACCCAGGTGCTGCAAGCGATCGAACCCCGCGGCTCGCTGATCGATGAAGTAACCGTCACCGCGGGCATCCCCGTGCAGCGCGTGTTGGCAACGGTGAGCGTGCTGGAAATGCGGGGCTTGGTCCGCAAAGTAAGCGGCAATCGGGTCGTGCGACTTTGATTCCCCCAATAATCTCATTCCCGAGTCCGCGACGTTGTGGATGAGCAGTCTTTTGCTTTGCCTTGTCAGACGATGGTTAGGGGATCGAAACCATTAGGAAACCATCAGATTGTGAAATGAATCACACTGTCTGCCAGCGGTCGCTTAACTGTCCAGTTGAGCGTATGATTTTCGCCCAAGTGGAGCAAAATCGCCCAGGGACGGATTCTTGGTAAACTGCCAAACTCTGAAATTCCTGGAAAAATATGCAAGTTTGGCAGCCCCCCGGCGAAGGACAGTTAGTGAACCGGGAGACCTCCAATGTGCGTAACAGATGATCTGGCTATAGGTTCGGAGTTTGCTAGCCCTGCGGTTTAAGCCGTTTTGATGGCCTACGGCATGGGACTTGCTTTTCCATTACGCGGCAGGATGATACTGGTCTCCCAAAAAACCACCCCCCTCCAAGCAATTACTGACAAGAGGGGTTACAATGGGACGCTAGGTTCGACTGCTATGGCCGGCTTAAATGGAATGTTTTGGTCGGTCGCCTGTCCGCTACCCAAGGAAATCGCACATGTAAGCTGCGAGGGTTCGCGGAATCCTATTCGGACGGCAAGGAGAAAGGATTTTCTCCTCGTAAACGTCGAACTCTCGGAACGAGGAGTTCGTAAAGATGGCTAGGTACACCAAGGAAGTTTTAAACAAGACAAACAGCGTGGCGACGGGCTCGGTAGCAAAGCTGAGCGATGAGCAACTCATTGCCCAGTATCAGAGCGCGGAAGATTCCACGGTTTTTAGCGAGTTGGTCTCTCGCTACGAACGTGAGCTGTACAATTACTTACGACGCTATCTCGGCGACGGCGTGTTGGCCGAGGACGTGTTCCAGACGACTTTTTTGCAAGTGCACCTGAAGTGCGACTCGTTTGAGTCGGGCCGCAAGTTTCGCCCCTGGCTCTACACGATCGCCACAAACCAAGCCATTGATGCGCAACGACGCAATCGCCGGCATCGCCGCTTGAGCCTCGACGTGGCTCACAGCACGAGTGGCGAGGAAGTCGGCACCTTGATGGAAGTGGTTGCGACCCAGGAGGCCAGCCCCATTGATGCCGTGGACAGCGGCGAGCAGGCCGAGTGGATTCGCAACGAAGTGGCCACGCTCCCCGACGCTTTGCAAAGCGCGGTGAATCTGGTCTATTTCCGGGGGATGAAGTACCGTGATGCTGCCAAGATTATGTCGGTGCCTGTGGGAACGGTTAAAAGCCGCCTCCACGCTGCGATCAAGCGGCTCGGCCAATCGTGGCGGGATCTGCAGGTCACAAACCGCTAATCGGCAATCTCGGGGGTCGCGACCCCTGGGTCTTTTCGAAAATTGGGCTTCGCCATGGGCAGCGGTGTTTGCTACTCTCCGCGAGCTATACTATCACGAGTCTATCACTTTGCGTGGTAGGCTCGTGTTTTGTTACCAGACGGTACCTACTCAAGCCTGCCTTATTCGCCAGCAAGTTTGTCCGAGAGTGTGGGACAAATGAGAGAACGATTGCTTGCCTACTTGCTGAACGATCTCGATCCCGCGGAGCGATCCGCGCTGGAAGCGAAGCTTGAAAACGATCTGGCCCTCAGGCAAGAGTTGGAGAGACTGCGGGAATGTTTGGCATCCTGCGAAGCGGAACCGGAGCCCGAAAAAGTTCCGCCCCCCCAACTGGCCACTCGGACCTGCTGCTTTGTTGAGCATGCAATTCAGAAATCAAAGGCCCTTTGTCATCATTCGGCCAGTTCCAAGTCCTTGAGCGAGACCCACGATCCGCTCGTCAGCCGTAAGAAATGGTTATTCGCGGACGTCGTTATCGGGGCGTGTATTCTCGCCGCGTTGGGGGCGCTCGTGATGCCGGCGCTTCGAGCGAATCGCGATTACGCACGGCGACTCACTTGCCAGAACAACATGCACCAGCTTGGTGCCGCTTTGATGGATTACTCCCTGCGCTTCAAGCGGGGTTTGCCTCGTATCGAGCCGGAGGACAATGCGGGGGCCTTTGTCATGGCGCTTGCCGATGCGGGAGTTCTCACTCGCCAGGAGCTCGCCCAATTGGTGGTCTGCCCCTCGACTGAGTTAGCTCAACGAGTAGCAAATAGGTGCGTGGTGGTACGAATTCCAACCCGTGAAGAGTTTGCAGCCGCCTCGGGCGCTCAGCGCAAACAACTCCGCAAATTCATGGCGGGGGATTATGCCTACAGCCTCGGCTATCAAGATAAGAGCGGACAAGTTCATCAAGTCCATTTCAGTGGCAGCCGGTATGTCCCCATGTTGGCGGATGCCCCCAGCTCAGCCATTGCGGGCTACCAGAGCGCCAATCATGGAGGTTGCGGTCAGAACGTGCTCTTCCAGGATCTGAGCTGCCGTTACAGCACGCAGTGTAAATGCAGAGCCAAGCGGGACCATTGGTTTCTGAACGACGACGGCCAACCCGCCGCCGGGCGCCATGCGGAAGACATCGTCCTGGGCGCGAGCGACGCGATG
>JBGTEU010000248.1:0-4504 GCA_041747595.1 Bythopirellula sp. | reverse complement strand
CATCGATCCCGGCCGATTCAAGGAGATTTGCCTGCAACTCATCGAAAGCGGTGATCTTGCCTAACGGGTGAAGTATGGCTGAGCCGCGCGAATCCATCATCGGCCACCATCTTATCCGGACCCTGTAGGGTCATTGGTGTTTCTCAAAACCGGGCGAAGTTCGCTCCCGTATTGCCTACGTCGAACGAAACCCGGAGAAAGAGGGCCTACCCCGTCAACAATACGACTTTGTGATCGATTATAATAACTGGCCGTTTCATAAGCAGGATTGACCGCGAAGACGCAAACGGATGGGTAATCGGCACGTGGGATTATGATTGTTACATTGACCACTGATTTTGGCGTTTCGAGCCCCTACGTGGCGGCGATGAAGGGGGTGATGCTCTCAATCAATCCGCAGCTGCAAATCGTCGACCTCACCCACTCGATCCCGCCGCAGCAGATTTCCCTTGCCGCGCAAGCTCTGGCCGACACCGCGTTGCTGTATCCCGCCGGGACAATCCACGTCGCCGTGGTGGACCCGGGCGTGGGGACCTCACGGGCCATCGTCTATGCCGAGATTGAGAACCAACGCTTTGTTTGCCCCGATAATGGCCTGCTAGGTCGGTTGGCGGAGCGGCACCCACCCACTAAGATAATTCAGATCACAAAGGAACTGTAGTTCCGAAACCCCGTGGCACCCACGGTCCACGGGCGCGACCTCATGGCACCCGTGGCGGCGCGGTTAAGCATGGGGCTCGATCCCGACGAGCTTGGGCCGTCGCATCCCGCTTTACGAACGTTGGATTGGCCGGGAGCAGTAAGAATGGCAAACCGAATCGAAGGAAAAGTGGTGGCGGTCGACTCCTTCGGCAACCTCATCACCAACATTACACGCGAAATGCTCGCCGACGTCCCCACCGACGAGTCGGTCGCCGTCCGCTGCGACGAACACGAAACTCACAGCATTTTCACCACCTACGCCCAGCAACCGCCGATGACGCTCGTGGCCTTGATCGGATCGAACGACCAACTGGAAATCGCCATCGTCGAAGACAGCGCGACCATTATGTTGGGAGTCGGCGTGGGTGCCCCCGTGGAAGTTTGCTGGTAAATTGGCTGCCCCGATGCCCACTCTTGATGACCTTGCTGCTTGGGATCGCCAACATTACTGGCACGCCTTCACCCAAATGGCCGAGTACGTGCCATTGGTAATTGAACGTGCCAAAGGGGTGTGGCTTTACGACACCGCGGGCAAGCGTTATCTCGACGGCATCAGCAGCATGTGGTGCACTCTGCACGGCCATCGCCATCCGGCGATCGATACCGCAATCAAGGATCAACTCGACAAAGTTGCCCACGCCACGTCGCTGGGAATGGCGACGCCGCCCGCTATCGAACTCGCCAAACGGCTAGCCGAACTCGCCCCTGGGAATCTCGATCACGTGTTTTTCGGGAGCGATGGTTCTTCGGCGATTGAAGCCGCGCTAAAAATCGCCTTCCAATATTGGCGGCAAGGCGAGAATCCCCAGCCCAAGAAAACTCGCTTTATCGCGTTGGGCGAAGCCTATCATGGCGACACCCTGGGGAGCGCGAGCGTCGGGGGGATCGATCGTTTTAACGCAATTTTCCAGCCGCTCTTGTTTGACGTGATTCGGCTTCGCACGCCCGACATGCAGGCCATGCCCCCCCATGTGGGAGCTGAGTTTTATCTTTCTGAACTTGAAGAAGTCCTTGCGGCTCACCATGAAAATGTAGCCGCGATGGTCATTGAACCGTGTATTCAGGCCGCCGCGGGGATGATCTTTCATCCCGAGGGTTACTTGCGTGGGGTGCGCGAGCTCACGCGAAAATACAACGTGCTTTTGATCGCCGATGAGATCGTCACCGGCTGTGGTCGAGTGGGCAAGATGTTTGCCTGCGAATTGGAAGGAGTGGTGCCCGATTTGCTCTGCCTCGGCAAAAGTCTCACCGGCGGATATTTGCCCCTCTCGGCCACGATCGCCACGTCCGAAGTTTATCAAGCGTTTTTAGGCACCGCGGCCAGTGGCCGTTCGTTTCGCCATGGTCACACTTATGCCGGCAATCCCTTGGGGGCTGCCGCGGCGTTAGCCACTCTTGAACTTTCAACCAGCGAGGCAATGCAGCAACGCTTGTCGGAACAAATCGACCAACTTGCGGAAATACTCGCTTCGTTGAGAGCCCTCGCTCACGTTGCGACCACTCGGCAATTGGGGATGATCGCCGCCGTGGAATTCACCCCATCAGTAAATCGAGAATCTCGTTATCCGACGGAGATGCGAATTGCGTATCAGATCTGCCGCGACGCGCTCGGTCGCGGGGTCTGGCTGCGACCGCTGGGCGATACGCTGGTGATCATGCCGCCGTTGTGCATTACGAAGGAAGAACTCACGTTCTTCGGGCGAGTCCTGAGCGAGAGCATCCAGGCCGTCACAACCAACCCGCTGCCAGCCACCGAGGTGGCCGCCCTCGCCGGCGAGGATTGAGCATCGCAATCAATAGGTGGGCTGCGGTTTGCGTGGACGGAATTTATCCATCGAGCCGTGCGTTTTCGGCGGCTTGTAATCGCCGGCCGGCCGTGCCGGAAAATCTTCGGCCCGCGAGGAAATCCCCAAATCGACGGTTCGTCGATCGGGCTTCCAACCCATCAGGTTCAAAAACTCTTCGAGGGAAATCGTCTCAATACCCAAACGATCGGCGGCTTCATTCATCTTTTCCCAGGACTGACGTTGGCTTGCGCTGTCGTCATCGGTGCTTTCTGGGAACTTACCGAGGATCAGATAACGCGTGTCGACCGTCATGTTACCCGCGACCATGCCGTTTTCGCCGGGTTCGGCATCGACCTTGCCGTTGTTGAGCGCGATTACGCTCTTGAATTCCTTGATATCGGTCTTGCCGTCGTTGTCCATGTCGATGACGCCAGCCAGCGCGAAACCGACCTGTCGTCCCCGATTCCATACTTGGCTGTAAATCTTATCTCCTTCCATCAAGGGACGGGTCGGCACATCTTTAGTGATGCGAGCCTCGGCCATGTTCGGACCCAAAATCTTAGTGACCTCGATGCTCCCCTTGGTGTCCGCTTTAAGGGCATCGCTTTCATCGCCGCTGTAGACGCTGAAAGTCACCTGAGGGCGAAGGGAATCCGCCTCGCCAATATTGATCCATACCTTTTGTTCTTTTTGATTCACCCAACGCACTAAACCATCGGCCGGCTGAGCGAAAGGATCGGGATCCATTTGATTACTCCGCAGAATTTCAACGTCTCGAGACATCCCGGCGATTTCGTCGGTCTGCTTCTTCCGCGCCGCGGCATTGTCGGCCGCGAGTTGATCGATTTTCTGACGCTGCTCAGCGAGTTGCTCCGAAAGCTCGTCGTTCTCCGCCTTCATATTGTCGCGGTCTTGTTTGAATTTGGTACGCTCGCTCGCGGCGTCTTCTTCCAGTTTCTGCATCGTCTTGCGGAATTCGGCGATTTGCTGGTCTTTTTCCTTTTCCGTGGCCAACAATTTTTCTTGGAGATCTTTGACGTTAGCCTTAGCCGAGGCTTCGCTGGCGGCGAGTTGGCGGTTCTCTTTCGAAACGCTGCCCAACAGTGGGCTATAGCGCCGCGACGATTCGTCAAAGGTCGCTCCGTAGTCGGCCATGTCCTTTTCGTAGGAGGCCTTTATCGTATCGAGCGAATCGTCTTCGCCGAACCCCATCCAGGTTTTGTAACTGTTGGCCTCGGCTTGCAGGGCACGAGCAGCGTTTTCCGCCTCTTGGACACGAGTCATTGCGTCGTTAGCGCGGGCCTCTTGCTGAACCCGTTTGTTGTTCAGCAGGAACAGTCCCACAAACAACAGGAGCAGCACGAGGATGAGCGCGATCACTGCCCCCTGCAAAGTTTGATTTTCTCGAGACGCCATTTTTTCTCTGTCCTAAAATGCTGTTATCGGAAAAGGCCTGACGAACTGCCATTGAGGATTGCAGTTTATTCTACGCGGGGCTCATCGCCACGCAGCAGATGAAAATGGAGCACTCCCAGAGCGAGCGCCGAATCGGGTGGTTGGTGACGAGGGATTCGTCCTAAGTCGAGCTTAATTGTGGGATTACGTCGTGTCAAGAATTGGCGTCTGGGCGCTTTAGGAAGCTCTTCCCCTGCAACGCACAAAACAGTTTAGGCTCATCTCAGCACCTTGGTCACGGGGACACATTAAGGGATACTAGCCAAGCTACAGCCGTTTTCAGGCCGGACAAAGCTCACAACGAAATCGCCCCGCACGGTTGGCCCCCTCTGTCCTTTGCATTCCGCACGACCCATCATGGCCAAACAATCGCGACAGACGTCATTTCCCGGCATGGAAGCCGATGAACCTGCGATTGTGCCCCCCATTCCGACCTTGGCTCGACAGGCAGTTCCCCACAGCCAACCCGCCTCGCTCAAGGGTTGGAACGTCGTGGCCATTGATGCCCACTCGCTCATCTTTCAGGTTTTTCATGCGATCCCGGAAATGACCAGCCCGCA
>JBGTEU010000247.1:0-8367 GCA_041747595.1 Bythopirellula sp. | reverse complement strand
GGTAGAACATTGAGCCTGGAAACGAGCGTTCGCAGCAGCGGCACATTAAGCCTTTGCCCGAGAAGGTTTGCCTTGACAATCGTCGCGCGCAATTCTTCGGGATCGCATGGCTTGGAAAGATATTGATGCGCTGGGCCGACGGCCCTAAGGATGCGTTCCTGCTCGGACTGTCCGCTGAGCACAATCCGAACGATTTCGGGGTAGAGATCGCGAATTCGGTTGAGCAATTCTGTACCATCCATTACCGGCATTCGAATGTCGGTGACCACAACGTCAAATCTTTCTTCTCGTAAGGCTTCGAGTGCAGCCAGGGGGCCTTCGCAAAAGCGCATTGACCATTGCTCACGGTAAGCGCGTAACGTGCGACGCAAACCATCGAGCACAAGGGGTTCGTCATCGACAAACAGGATTCTGGTCACCCTTTGTTCCGAAGAATTCATAGCTACCTCAAATCCCATGCTTGCTTATGCTGGGTTTCCGATCGGCAGTCGAATAATAAATGTTGCTCCCATGCCTCCCTCGGTTTCCACTTCCAAAGTCCCGCCATGCTTATCGACGACGACCGACCGCGCAATGGCGAGCCCCTGCCCGCTGCCGACGCCGACGTCCTTGGTGGTGAAAAATGGCTCGAAGATTCGATGGCGGATGTGTTCTGGAATTCCAGGACCACTATCACGGACGCGAATTTCGACGCTGTCCTCGCACTGACGGGTGGTAATGCAGATCTTGCCTTTTTCCGCGGGGCTTTTACCGATTACGTCAGCAATGGCCTGTGCGGCATTCACGATCAAATTGAGGATGACTTGATTAAGATCCCCAGGCAAACACGAAACAAGTGGTAGCGACGAATCGAAGTCCGTTTCTACCGTGGCAACATATTTCCATTCATTCGTGGCAACGGTAATCGTATTTCGAATTCCTTTGTTAATGTCACTGAACGTTTTCTCATGCGTACCAGGATGGGAAAACTCTTTCATGGCTCGCACGATGGCAGCCACTCGTTCGACTCCTTGCAAAGATTCCTCAATGGCACGACGTATTTCCGTTCTTAAATAATCGAGTTCCTTTTCTTCGACGACGGCCTGGACTTTGGCCAAAGCGGCAGGGACGTCGGCGTTGCTTTCGAGCGCCCCCGTGAGTTCTTGGTAGCTGTCGAGAACCTCCAATATGTCGACGAATGAATCCCGTAAAAATCGTGTGTTGTCGCCCACGTACTGAGTGGGGGTATTGATTTCGTGAGCGATTCCTGCGGATAACTGGCCGACGGACTCCATTTTGCTGGCGTGATTCAGCTTGGTTTGCATGACCCGCCGCGAGGAAATGTCGTGAATAAACGCATTCAGCACGAAAGATCCGTCCGTTTGCATGCGCGAGATGGAAACTTCCACGGGCAATGGCTTTCCAGAGCGAGTGTGGGCCACGGTTTCAATCCGTTCGCCCACGGGATCGATTTCCAGTAAATCCTGTAATCCGCGCGTCCCGCGCCGTGTTTCATCCACGGGAAAGATTGTGTCGGAGAGGAGCTTGCCAACCGCTTCCTCATGGGTCCAACCGAAAAGTTGTTCCGCCTGACAATTCCACTGGAGTATTTGGCCCATGACGTTGCTTGATACAAACGCATCGTTGCACGTATCAAGCACCATTCGCAACCAAGTCTCTTGTTGACGGGCCTCCTTGAGCTCCACTCGCATGCATTGTAATTCTTCAAACAAGACCGAAAGCGATAACTCCGGCTCATTCGAACCATTGGATACCGCGCGCGGGCTCGTCAGACGTGACATAGGATTCTACTCGACAAGTGAGACAATTTTTTTGCAGAGAGTGCCCGATACAGCGTTCTTCCGTCTGGGAAACAGCGCGCGTGTTACTGATATCGAAACCACCTATAGTGCTGGCTTTTAAAGCCTATCTCAGAAAGAGGCGGCGAGACTGGTCGACCAGGGACCGTGCTAGGTAGCTTTCTCGTTCGGCCAAGTTTCAAGAGGACCGATTGTAACGGTCGTATGCCGTGTCAGGGGGAACTCGGCGAGAACTCGATGCACGTCATCGAGTGTAACGGACTCGAGCGATTGGAGATCATCGGTCACGCTGCGATATTCATGGCGCTGTAGCCAATTGCCGCCGACGTTGAACAATCGATTGCGGGGGCGTTCGCTCCCCAGCACAACCCGCGATTTCACTTTGCTCTTGGCTTGGTGAAGTTCCTGGTCAGTGAAACCGTCGCGTTCTGCCACTTGCTGGAGTTCAACCATGCGATGGAAATTCTCGACGGCATCCTCGGGATTGCCACTGAGCCAGGAAAAATACATTCCCGCCCCCTGATATTCGTAATGACCCAGACTGGCACTCTCGACCAGGCCGGGATCGACTAACTCCCAATAGAGCCGGCTTCCGGAATCGTCGCCAAAAATCGTCGCCAACAACTTGGCGGCATAGCGGCGATCGTCCTCCGCTGCAGGGGCGTCAGCAAGTTGCAGAATATATTGCTGCGTGGACGCGGCACGCGTCACTAAATGGAAGGAACTCGATGATTGCGAATGGGGTACTTCCCGCGAAGCCGTGGTTGTGGTCCACGTGCCACAGCGGGCTTCGACCTGCTTCACGAGCGCATCAAAGTCGATTCTTCCCGCCGCGGCGACAAACATATTATTGGGTGCGTAACGCGATTCGAAATAGTCGCGCATTTGACCCACCCCCAGTCCTCCGACGGTTTCTTCCGTGCCTAGCACGCTGCGGGCCAAAGGATGCTTGCCATAGTGCAGTTCCTTTATCTTGTCATCCATGCCAAACGGTGGCTGGTCGGCATACATCTGGATCTCTTCGATGATGACTTTCTTTTCCATATTAAAGTCATCATCTCGCAAGCTTGGTCGCATAATGTCGGCGAGAATATCAACGACCGGCTCCTGATATTCGGGAAGGACCGACGCGTAATAAACCGTGTTTTCTTCACTGGTAAACGCGTTGTAATGGGCCCCTAGTTCATCGAACTCACGATTCACATCATCGGCGCTGCGGCGAGGGGTTCCTTTGAAGACCATGTGCTCAAGAAAATGGCTCACGCCCGCCACTTCGTCGGTTTCGTCCCGTGCCCCCGTACGCACGAAAAATCCCAAACCGATTGAGTGAGCCGCTTCATTGCACTCGGCCACGATTTCTAGGCCATTATCCAGCGTGTGACTACGAAACTTCACGGGGCAGCTCCAGCGGTGTCGGTCCTAACGTGGCAAATGTAAAATCCTGTGGAGGATAGACTTCCAGATACTCATTGATCATTGCACCCGTCAACTCGTCAACTGAACGGCCAACTTCGTCCAAAGTACGCACGCGGCCAAGATGATACCACTCACGCGCGATTGCTCCGCTGCGAGCACTCGTGGATTCCTGCTGCATGATCAGCCCGCTTTTAATCCGCGCTTTAAGCCGCGTGAGTTCCTCGGTAAAAACTCCTTCCCGCAACCGCAACAACTCCGCAAATGTTACGTCGAGCGTTTCTTGGGCGCGTTCGCTCGACGTGCCGGCGTAGCAGAGGACCCGCGCGCGATCGAGTTGCGTCTGCAACGAGGCGCTGACCGTGTAACACAAACCTCGTTTTTCACGAACCTCGGTGAATAGTCGCGAGCTCATGCCGCCGCTCAAAATGCCAACAGCCGCCCAGGCGCGCAAATAATCAGGGTCGCGGTAGGGCACGCTGGGATAAGCGATGCCGATGTGACATTGGTTTCCTTCATGATGCGTATGGGCATCACCCAGATCAGGAGTTGATTCGACAATCGGAGCAACTTCATTGGCTTGCCAATCATTGAAATGGGCTTCAATTTGCTCGACCAAACGATCCCATTCGAAATCTCCGGCAACCCCGAGTATCGCGCTGTTTGGTCGAAAATGTTTCGACCAGTGTGCATGAACCTCGTCGGCAGTTGCCGCCATGACGCCCGCCTCGGTCCCATGGCTCGAACGTCCCCACGGCTGGGGATAAGTGCGATGCCGTAACTCCACCATCAGGCGTTGGGCCGGCTCGTCGATAATGCCGTTGATTTCCTGTAAGCAGACGAGTTGACCCGCCTCGATTTGGTCGGTTGGGAGCTGGGGGCGACGGACGATATCAGCATAGATCGACAGCGTGTCCTTCAAATTTTCGGCAAGCGTGGCGGCGCTAAAACTGATTTGCGACGCGCCAACCGATTCACCACGTTCAACGCCCAGGACTTCCAGATCATTGATCAACGCACGGCTGTCGCGACTGCCCGCACCGCGTAGCACCATATCGCACAACAGCGACGACAATCCCAAGCGATCTGCGGGATCAGTGGTGTAGCCACACGGCACAAGCAACGTCAGCGCAGCAGATTGGACCGAATTATTCGGTTCGCCAACCAATATCATGCCGTTGGCGAGGCGATGAGAGTAGATATCGTTCTGAGAGACTTGGCTGCTGAGCGTCATCGAGGCGGTGGGATTTTTTTGAGAGCGAAACTTGCCGGGCGAACAACTCAGCTTGAAAGCAATTCTTCCTGCTGAGGAAAGGGCAATAGAGGCAGCCTACCGGCCTGCTCCGCTGTAGGCAAGTTCAACTGACTTATAGAGGGTGCGAACCGTGCGAAATCCAAGCTGACGGTACAGCCGCACGGCTCCTTGATTTTCCGCGGTGACTTCCAAACCCACCTGCGTAATCCCCACTTGTTGGAGGCCCAGCAAACTTGTTTGGATCAAGGCCGTGGCGATACCCCGACAACGGTGATCCTGCAGGACGCCAATATTTTGGACGTTGGCTTTGTATTTTTGAATCTTCACGGCTTGGATCGTGGCACAATACTCCGCGTGATGGATGCCCGCCCCCACATATTCAACGAGCCAGGTCGCTTCGGGAATAAACCCCTCCTTGGCCTTGATCTCGCTCATGAGACGTTGGCAACCTTCCAATTCGCCGAGACACGGAAACACCTGGGCGTCGATACCCCCTTGGAAGCTGTGATACTTCACCTGGGCGTGGACCATGGTTAGTGAAGAATGCCAAGGGACAAGTCGATACCCGATCGGCAGCCGAAGCGGAGTGTATTGCCAGCGGAGGAGATTCAACTCCATCCGGTAGCGTTTCACGTAATTGAAATTCAAAAACCGCATGGCGAGGTTTACGAACACGGAATGTTAGAAGCCAGTGGCCGGTTCTCTAAAGATACCACAAGCCGCTCGGGATAAAAGCAAATCCTGCAAACCTGCTGGATTTTGAACGTTTATTGAAAGTGACGCGACCAGCTTCACCGGCAGAATCAAACCCAAATCTGGAAAAGGTTACGGCTTTCCAGACACAGTCGCAGTTTCGACGAAAGCTCGCATCGCTTCGAGTGATTCGGGACTTACATGGTGTTCGATACCTTCGCTGTCGGTGGCCGCCGTGGCTTCCGGAACCCCAATGGCCAATAGAAACTGGTAGACCACTTCATGCCGCCGCCGCGAAGTGGCGGCGAGACGGTGTCCTTCTTTGGTCAGCTCAATCGGGGCGTACGGGGCGGTCGTCACATATCCATCACGTTCCAACCGACCAATCGTGCGATTTACTGTGACGTGGCTTACCTGAAACTGATGAGCGAGATCCACCGCCCGACAAGTGCCTTGTGCCTCGATCGTGTCGGCGATTGCCTCGACATAATCCTCGGCCAATTCCGTGCGATGATCCGACCTCACTCGACTATGTCGATTGACTTTCTGCTTGCGTGCCACAGAAAACACCCCTAAAGCCAGAAAAAAATGCTTGCACCCCTTGTACCAAATGTAGCCGATGGTACACTTAGAGGCAAATGTAGCCTAGGCTACAAATAGCCCTCACCGGAGTTGAGCCATGAAACGAGCTAAAAGCGTCGGATTCACCCTCGTCGAATTATTAGTGGTCATCGCCATCATCGGCGTGTTGGTCGCTCTTTTGCTGCCGGCTATCCAAGCCGCTCGTGAGGCAGCCCGACGAATTCAGTGTACGAATAATCTCAAGCAGTTGGGACTCGCGATTCACAATTTTGAGAGCAGTCAAAAGCGGCTGCCGCCTGGTTACGCTTCGGACTCTTTAGCGACTCCGGTGCCTGCTACCCGCGACGCGACGACCTGGGATGCTCCGCCAGGCTGGGGCTGGGGGGCATTTCTGCTGCCCCATCTGGAGCAAGCGACTATCAGCCAGCAAGCCGACATGGAGTTGCCGCTTTGGCATCCCCGACATGCTGAATTAATCCGTACTACACTTGCTAGTTTTCTGTGTCCTACAGACTCGGGTGAACGAGAACCATTCCTCGTGACCGACCCCTCCGGTCAACCATTAACAATCGAGGGGCAACAGGTGGAAGTCGGCCGCTCGAATTATGTCGCCAGCCACGGTCAAGAGTCATGCTGGGGAGAATGCGGTTCTGCTCCCACGGCCACGATTTTCACAAACATTTACACGAGCGAAACAACGACGGTCGAGGTAAATGGCGACGTTTCGAAAGTAGGCGATGGGCCTTTCTATCGCAATTCCCGCGTGGCGTTTCGTGACATTACCGATGGTTTGTCGAACACGATTTTCCTTGGTGAGCATTCCTCGGCATTGAGCGACAAAACCTGGGTGGGCGTCGTGCCGGGGGCGTTGACGCTCCCCAAATTCCAATCGCCTGAAAATGGCGACGACGCAGCCGCCACCTTGGTGCTCGTCCATGGGGGACCATCGGGGGGTGAACTAGACATTACCGGTTTCCCGATTATCCATCCCGTGAATTTCCCCACGTTCCATGTGGGTCAGATGTATTCCGAACATCCGGGGGGTGGCAATGTTTTGTTCGGTGACGGTAGCGTGCGGTTCGCCTCGGAAAACGTCGATTTGCTGCTTTGGGCCGAAATTTCGAGCATCGCCGAAGGTGAAGTCTCGACAAAGGAACTCTGAGCTATGAGGTTCAAAAATGATTCAACATGGTATGTCGCTGTGCTCTTGGTTAGTTGCTTAGCTGCGTACCTTGTTTTCTCTCGTTGCGGCTATGGTGACGTGAGCAATGAAAGCTATGAGATCGCGACGGCACTCTACTCAGTTTGCAATCGACAGGATTCTTCAAAACTGACGAGCATTTCCGATTTGTTGAACTCGGCTGAGGCTGAAAAGACGATTACCCCCGCGGAGGCTTCCATGTTGCGTAAGATTCTCGACCAGGCCGCGGCGAGCAATTGGGCCGCGGCAACTGCGGAATCGCGAAAACTCATGGAAGACCAGGTCAAATATCCTTAACTTGGACGGGAAGCATCTTGTACTCATTTCATTCCATCGCCTTCGGGCTATTACTTGCTGTTGGTTTACTAGGATGTGGCGAGCCCGAAACAGGTGTGCCCCGCGAACACACGTTCAATGGCAACTATCCCATTAAGGTCGTCGCGACCACGGGCCAAGTCGCCGAGATGGTGGCCCGCGTCGGTGGCGAGTTTGTACACGTCGATGCGCTAATGGGGCCAGGGGTCGATCCGCATCTCTATCGGCCGATTGCTTCCGACGTTAAGAAACTCAACGAAGCCCATGCGATTTTTTACAACGGCTTGCACTTGGATTGCCGCAGGTCGGATCTGTTTGTGCAAATGGCTCGCCGGAAAGCGACGTTTGCGGTCACCGAGGGTCTCATTGCGCGCGACGACAAGCGACTGCGCGAACCGCCGGAATTTGAGGGTATGTACGATCCACACGTGTGGCACGACGCGGCTTTGTGGGGTGAATGCGTGGCAGACGTCGCGGAGATGCTCGCCAAATTCGATCCCGCTCACGCCACCAACTATAAGGAGAACGCCGCTGCCTACCGGGCGGAGTTGGCTAGTCTCCACGAATTCTGCAAAACGGAGATTGCTAAAATTCCACAAGGCAATCGGGTACTCGTGACTGCTCACGATGCCTTCGGTTACTTCGGCAAGGCCTATGGCCTCGAAGTGTTCGGCCTAAAGGGAATCAGCACCGAGGACGAAATTGATCTCGCCCATCAGGAAGAAATCCAGAAAATGATAGTCGACCGCAAAATTCCCGCGGTGTTTGTCGAAACGGCAATAGCTCCGCGAACGGTGCAAGCTCTGGTAGAGCCTTGTCGCGCAGCGGGGCACGAACTGTTGGTTCCCGAGCAAGAACTTTATGCTGATGCCTTGGGACCCGCGGAATCCGCCGATAGCACCTACGAGGGGATGATTCGGCACAATGTGAAGACAATCGTTGATGCACTCTCGAATTGAAACACGAACTGGTCACTTGAGCGACCAGCGACGAGTTTGAAAATCTAGTTATGAGCAATATCGCCTTTGAAGTGCATGACATGACCGTGGCCTATCAGCGGCGGCCTGTCTTGTGGGACATCGATCTGGCGATTCCCGAAGGCAAGCTCG
>JBGTEU010000246.1:0-2273 GCA_041747595.1 Bythopirellula sp. | reverse complement strand
CGGATAAATCACAATCAATAAATCGGGCCCTGCTAAGATTCAAATGACTGAAATCGTGGGATGATAAATCGAGTTGCTCAAAAATTACATTTGAGAAATCGTAGTCGTCTCTATCGGTGTCCATGGCGTGGTTAAAGACGCGGCGGTATTGGTCTCGGCTTTCACCGGCATTGCGCGAATTTATCATTGCGTTCAGCAGATTGGTTGCCGCTTCGTTCACTTTTCCGCCCACATGGCCTAAAAATTAAATCTTGACACCACACAGTGCCAAACGCAACCATGGCGACGCCGAAACAATAGTCGGACTTTTTTTGCTGAACTAAACTCGGAAAAAAACGTGGGGTAGTGCGGTCCCTTGGATTAGGCATCGGGCAGAGTGTGCAACCCCTTCGGGGTTGGCATTTCAAGGGGAACGTGTACCCAGGGTAATCGCGACGGCGCGACAAACCCTGGGCTATGGTATGTAACCGCGTTGCGGTAAGGACTGGGTTCCCGCCTTCGCTGGAAGGACAATTGAAATGCGGAATTCGGATTGCGGAGTTCGGAAACTGGATTCCCGCCGCCGCGGGAAGGACAGGTTGAGTGCGGGAATACGGGAGCGTGGGAATGACTCGTTATTCTTGGCAGGCTGGAAGCCTACCCCACTTAGCATGCCTGCCCACTGCTTACCGCCGAACGCGATCTTCGATTGGCGTGATGCGACCCGCGGTGACGTGGGCTTTGCGGTACTCGGGCATGAAGCCTCGGGAACCATTCACGCCGATCCGCATACCCACGTAGGGTTGCAAGTTCACGTCGGGGCTGGGGGTGACGAACGACACGACCGCTCCCTTGTCGTCGACCAACGCGTAACGGGGGGCTCCCTCGGTCTGGGAGACCACGGGCTTCAAACGCCCGACGGCGTCGTAGCGCGGCCCATCGGGATCGGTGGACTTGGCTTCAAACGGGTCTTTGCCACTCAGATCGTTCTCGGCCAGATCACGCACCTTGGCGCTCAGGCCGGTGAAATCGCCACTCGCTCTTCCGACTCCGTTTTGCGCCACGATTGGTGATGATCCGCTGGGTGCGCCGCGCTGCACCTCTTGGAAGCGGGCAATGCGGTCGAGCAGGTCGCGCAGATGTTCGCGTTCGGTTGTTGAATCGCTCTTGTCGAGCATCTCGGTCGCTTCGGTTTGAAGTTGCTGGAACTGCCATTCTTCCTTGGGTCGCACGATGGTTTGCGAGAGTCGCAACTGCAGTTCCTGCACGCGCTCGCTGCCGGGGCCAATCACGGTGGGAGAGTTCCCAAAGCGAATTCGTGGAGTGGTGCTCGAACGAGGTCCTACGTTTGTCGCCGCGGGGGTCGGTAACTGGGGGCTACTGCCGGGAAGCGGAGTTGAACCATTTAACAACGCGGGGGGTGCCAGGGAGTTCGATTGTGAGAGTTCCGTTGCCGCCGGCGAACCAGGGACCACTTGCACGGCATCGGTATTGGCAGGAATCGGAACAGGAGGAACCGGAGTGGGCGCGATACCTTGATAAGGCGGTTGGGCTGTCCCCGTACTTTGTAACAGGTGGGTGAAGGCCTCGGCGGATTCACTCGCCACCGGCTGAATTTCTTGATTGACTCGCTGCCGTGTCCAACCGGCGGCAAGTTGCACCCCCGACGCGCCTTCAACTGGCGGAGTCCGCGACAAGCCGTTGGCGGCAATCCAACGGAATTCCCCGGCCGGTGGAGCAATCCGCACCCAACGCGGATCATCGCTGGCCCCGGCCGGAAGAATTTGCAATTCTTCACCGCGACGCAACATGACTTGCACGGCGCTTCGTGCGGGAGAAACCGCGCTTCCCACACGGGCGACGGTCGTTTCGACGGCGACTTCCGCTTTGTTCGGCGAAAGGCGATGGATCTCATGCGCGGGGATTAAACAGAAACTTCCCTCGGGGGGGCGCACGGCGCACCAACCCTCGCTGTCGTGGCGATAAACTTCCACGGCGTGCCCTTGGGGCAATTGGAGCGTGGGGTAGTGTTGTTGTCCGGGTCCGCTTCGCGCGAACGTTTGCGGTGCTGCCACATAAGCGACGTAAGGAAACGTCGTTTCAGCGCGCGCCGTGTTGACAACCAGACTTACCGCCAAGCATACGAGCAAAGTTTCGAGCCGAGACATACAATGTTCCTCGTCGAGTCATCGGGGCCAACCGATACTCGTGCAATGGGAGAAAACTGGAGAATCGCGTCGCGGCTTATAGGGAAAAATGCAGCTTGGCTCAAGACCTGCACCACGCTGATCGGC
>JBGTEU010000245.1:0-7432 GCA_041747595.1 Bythopirellula sp. | reverse complement strand
CCTTGTTCGCGGATCCGTGCCGTTGAGCCACTCCTCCAGATTGGGGTACCCATCCCCATCCGCGTCGCCGAGGGAATCGTCCTTGTTCGGATCGAGACCATGCTCGATTTCCCAGGCGTCCGGCATGCCATCGTTGTCGGTGTCTTTGGGTGGTGCTGCCGAGCGATATTCGGGCCAGCCGCCGACGTCGGTTTGAGAATGAATCAATCCTACTTTGCCGGCACGGACTTGCTCGATGATCCGCGCATCAACGGCATCGCGCTTCGGTAAGATCGCGCCCGCTGTTTCGAGCACTGCTTCATAAGCCTCTTCTGCGGATTGCGTCGTGACGTGGCTCGTTTCAAACGGCTCGTCGCGTTTGTTGTTGGGTTTGGCTTCGGTGATCAGTTGCCAAAAGTCGCCGTTCTTCGCGCCGGCGTCTTCTTGATAGTTGCCCGTTTGAAATAGCTGCGTCGCCTGGCCACCCACCGCGAACGCAGGGCCGTTCGGCTTGCGGATGTAGTTGCCCACGTAATTCATCCGCAGGGGGTCTTCCGCTGAATAACCGTTGCCATCGAAAATCACATTGTTGCGGAAATCGAATAGCACGCTCCCCTCGCCATACGTGCCGGGGCGGGGGCAACGAGAGTTGTGGTGGGCATAAAGATTGTGGTGAAAACTCACGTTGCCGTTGGTGCGAATCAGCGACCCATAACCATGACGCCCTTTCTCATGGGCCCCGTCGTTGAGCGATTCGGAAATGATGCACCACTGGACCGTGACGTTGGTGATCCCCGCTCCCGAGACGGACAGGCACTCGTCGGTTGACCAACTTGCCGAACAATGGTCGAGAATGACGTCGCGCGCCGGGGAACCGACGGTGATCGCATCGGGTTGAAACGGCTCGCCCTTGGCCTTCAGCGCGGCAGCCGGCTCGTCCCCGGGTCGGAATCGCAAGTGTCGGACCACCACGTCGTGCGCGCGAATAACGAGTTCAAAATTCTTGAGGCAAACGCCGTCGCCGGGAGCCGTTTGCCCGGCAATCGTGCAGTACGGTTCTCGCAATTCCAGTGGTTTTTCAAGTTCGATGATCCCCGAGACCTTGAACAGTATGTAACGTGGACCCTTGGCCCTGAGGGCGGAGCGCAAACTGCCGGGGCCAGAGTCGTTGAGATTCTCGACAAAGATCACGCGCCCACCGCGACCCCCTTGTGCATTGGCGCCGAAACCTTCGGCACCAGGGAACGCGGACATGAGCGGCTCAACGGCAGCCGCCCAAGATGCAAGAACAAGAACGAGGGCGAGACCCACTACACAATGTGAAAATGATTTCATGCGCGATCAGAGGAAGGTGAGAGGAGGGCGGGCGGAAAAGAGGGAACATGCAGTATGCCCCCAGCCACCCCTCTGAGAATAGTCGCAAATCTTGCACAAGAGGGCAGTTACTTTGCAGGGGCGACACTCACTTATTATGAACCGCCGTAAGCATCTCGCCAGTTGACCAGCCGCAACGGAAAACCCAGGTCGACTATCCGTTCAAAATGCTTGGTATTTCCCGTCGCCAACGGCAAATCATTGGTTAGAGCAATCGCCGCGATTAGAGGATCGGCGCGATCGATGGAAAGACCTTGCTTTTCCAAAAGACCGTAGATTTTTCCGGCAATCACTGCTGAATTTGTGTCAAGCAAAAGAACTTGTATCACATCGCATGCCTCAACGAACTTATCAATCTCTGCGACATCTCCCCGCTTTTGTATGCCCTTTACAATCTCAGCCATCGTGATTACGGAGATCGTGAATTGACCGAAGTAATCCTCATACTCAGTAGCTCGACGGGTTACAACTTGATTTCTACCCTTGAGAACTTCAGAGTAGATATCAGTGTCAAGGAGCGTTCGATCCATTACTGTTTCAGATCTTTACGGAAGGGCTGAGTTTCACGGGCGCGCATGGCTTCCTCCACGACCTGATCCAACTCGTCGGCGTAATCGGACATTATGCCTATGATCGAATTCGGTCGGAGTTTTCTATCGCCGCTCTCACTCGCCGGGCGCACCGTCGCCACTACTTCCGTCGACTCGGGAAGTCCAAGTGGTTCTAAGGGTCGCAAGACCCCATTTTCATAGATCGCATGAAACTCTTGCATGCGTCAATTATACATCGGATTTCAATCGCGAGTCCAGCACGACTCTCAAAACACCAGCCTCGTGCTCACTTCGCAGCAATGACGCTAATTTCCAATTCGCAACCCAAACCTGATGCATACCGCTCGAGAGTCTTCAACGATGCGTTTTTCTGCGATTCGAGACGAGCAATATTGCCCCGCATCATACCCGTTTTCCAGAACGTCACCAAAATTTATGGCACAACTATCACCGTGCCAAACTGACGAAAATGCTCATCGAAAGCACAGGCGACTTTCACATTCAACCGCGCCATGACAACGCGGCTTGTGCAGTCCGTGAAACTCCACCGTTTGTCGCGAAAACCAGAAAATACGGTCCATGCCTCGTCAATATCCTCGGTCCGAATGTGCTCCATCCGACAGCTCACACCGGCGAGTAACAAAGAGCCTAAGAGTGAGTAATTCATCAAGTACATAGTCCGTGGTAACAAGACGATCCGATACACGAGAAAACCAGTCGACGGCTCTGTCATGATCGACATCCGAAACTACGTAGCGCGCATACCACGCACCGGTATCGATGAAAATCATGACGGCTGACCGTACAATATTTGATCGTGGTCGCGTCCTGAAAGTCTATCAGACCCGGCAACTTGTGGAATCTGTTGAACTGCCTGAAACATGGCGTCAAGAGCTGCCTGTTGGACTTGGAGTTCGTGAGAAGCGAGCGCCGAGTCTTCCTGTTCAACCAATCCGTTTGTTTGTGTAAAAGTTCCAACAATCACGGCCGACTCGGGAAGCCCGAGGGGTGTTAAAGGGCCGCAAGACCCCATTTTCATAGATCGCATGAAACTCTTGCATGCGTCAATTATACCTCGGATTTCAATCGCGAGTCCAGCACGGCCCTCAAAACACCGGCTTGATGTTTTTCAACCGCGACTCGGTCTCGGCCATCAGCGCGTCCTCGGCGGCTTCGTCGGCGGCTTCGTAAGTGACGCTGAACCGCAAGAACGCGCCCGCGTCGTCCCACGGGACGGTGCAGATTGATTGCTCGGTGATGAGATACTGACTTGCTGCTTCCGCATCGGCGAATGAGGGCCCGCCGTCTAAGCCCTTGGGCGACGGCGTGTAAAGAAAATACGTTCCGCCCGGCATGCTGCACTGAAAACCGCAACGGCCAAGCGTCGCCACTAGCTTTTCCATCCGCCGTTTGTATTTGGCATGGATTCGCGCGGGGATCGCCGGATCGTCGAGCGCCGCGGCGGCGGCCTTTTGAATCGCGATGAATTGGCCCGAGTCGCTGTTGTCCTTCACGTCGGCGAAGGCCCGTACGATTCGCTCGTTGCCGCACACCCAGCCGAGCCGCCAGCCAATCATGTCGAAGCCTTTCGACATGGAATGGACTTCGACGCCAACATCCTTGGCACCGGGCACGGCCAGAAAACTGTTTGGCTCGCGGTCAAAAGAGAGCAGGGCATGTGCCGCGTCTTGCACGACGACCATGTTATTCTTCTTGGCGAAACGAATGACCAATTCGTAAAACTCACGAGTGGCCGTTTTACCGGTGGGGCTGTTGGGATAACAGAGCACCAACAGCTTGGCACGGCCCTTGATGTCGGCAGGAATGCCGTCAAAGTCGGGGAAGAAATTGTTCTCGGCCAACAGCGGCAGCTTGTACACCGAACCGCCGTAGTACGCCGTGTGCGTCCCCGCCACCGGATAGCCGGGCACCGTCATCAGCGTCACGTCGCCCGGATTGATAAACACCGCTGGCAAAATCGCGAGTGCTGTCTTCGAACCGATGCAGTGGTTCACCTCGGTCGCCGCATCAAGCGTTACGCCATACTGCCGCTGCATGAATCGCGCGACAGCTTCCTTGTATTCGCCGATGCCATTATCGGCATAGCCGCGGTTCTCAGGCTTGCCGATTTCCTCGGCCATCACGCGCCGCACCCCTTCGTCGGCCACGCCGTCGTTCTCACCGATGCCGAAATCCAGCAACTGCCGCTCGGGGTGTTCGGCGAGCGCCTGCCGCTTGGCTCGCTTGATCTTTTCAAACTTATAGATCGCGGTTCCCTTACCGTACTGGGCACCGCCAATGCGGTCGGCAAACAGGGCTTGAAAATAGGGATCGCTCATGGTGGGAGTGTACTCTTCTTACGTGGCGGGAAAATGGCAGGATACTAGAACGTATTGAGGTCAACAAGTTGCTCGATGCAATAAAGCTACTGCTTAAGCGTGTTGAGCATCTGCCGCAGATACCGCCCCGTATAGCTCGCTTCGCATTGAGTCACTTCTTCCGGCGTGCCGGCCACGATCAATTGCCCGCCGCCGGCGCCCCCCTCGGGGCCCAGATCGATCACCCAGTCGGCCGATTTGATCACGTCGAGATTGTGCTCGATGACGAGCACCATATGACCCAATTCCACGAGTTGCTGCAGCACCACGAGCAAACGTTTGATATCGTCGGTGTGCAAACCGGTCGTCGGCTCGTCGAGCACGTAAAGCGTTTTCCCAGGGGCGGGTTTGCCCAACTCCGCGGCGAGCTTGATCCGCTGCGCCTCGCCGCCGGAGAGCGTCGTCGAGCGCTGTCCCACAGTGAGATAGCCGAGACCCACGTCCACCAGACTCGTCAACATGCGGTGGATCGCCGGGTGATTCTCGAAGAACGCCGCGGCCTCGTCGATGCTCATCGCCAACACGTCGGCAATCGACTTTTCGCGATAGCGGACGGCAAGCGTCTGTCGATTGAACTGTCGACCATGGCAGGTGGGACACATCACGAACAGGTCCGGCAGAAACCGCATCTCGATTCGCTTGACGCCTTGCCCCTGACACTCTTCGCAGCGGCCCCCCTTGGTGTTGAAACTGAACCGGCCCAATTTGTAGCCGAGTTGCTTGGCGTGTTTCGTGCCGACGAACACGCGGCGGATTTCGTCGAACACCCCCGTGTAGGTCGCCGGGTTCGAACGGGGCGTACGGCCAATGGGAGATTGATCGACGTGAATCAATCGGTCGAGTTTGCTCACGCCGCGCATCGCTCGATAGGGACCCGGCTTCGCGGCGGCTCCGTTGAGTTTTCGCGCGAGCGCGGGCACCAACGTGTCGACCACCAACGAGCTTTTGCCCGAACCGCTCACGCCAGTCACGCAAGTCAACGTGCCGAGCGGAAATTCGACGTCGATGTTTTGCAGATTGTGAATGCTCGCCCCTTCCAATTGCAGCGTGCGCGTTTTTGCCACGCGGCGGCGCTGCGCAGGAATTTCGATCCGTTTCCGTCGGGACAGATAGTTGCCCGTGAGCGAATTTTCGTCGGCCGCCACATGCGCGGGCGTTCCCTCGGAAACGACCCAGCCACCCCGATCCCCGGCGCCGGGGCCCATGTCGATCAGCCAATCGGCCGTCCGCATCACGGTTTCATCGTGTTCGACGACCAGCACGCTGTTCCCCTGTTGCTGCAACTCGCGCAGCGATTCCAAGAGCAAATCGTTGTCACGTGGGTGCAACCCAATCGACGGTTCGTCGAGAATGTACAGCACGCCCACCAAACCCGATCCGATTCCGGTCGCCAATCGCACGCGTTGCATTTCGCCGCCACTCAAGGAATCGGCGGGCCGACCGAGCGCCAGGTATTCCACGCCGACTTGTTTGAGAAATTTGAGCCGCTTCAGAATTTCAGCGACAAGCGGCTCGCCAATCGGCTGTTGCTGCGGCGGAAATTTCAACTCTCTGAAAAATTCAAACGCTGCGTCGATCGGTTGGGCCGTGATTTCATGGATCGCTTTGCCCCCCCAAGCGACAGGCACGCCCCTCGGGTTGCAAACGCGACCCACCACAATCGTCGCAGACGACTTGGGCACGGAACATTTCAAGCCGCCCGCGCACGCTCTCGCGCGTCGCTTCGGTGTATTCCTTTTCTAAGAGCGCGAGCAGCCCCAGGAATTTCCCGCCATCCCCAAACAGCAGTTGCCGCCGCGTTTCTTCGGGCCACTCGGCGAACGACAACTCGTCACTGACTTTCGCTTTGGTGAGAAACCCGCCGAGCAACGCTTGCTGCTGTTCTTTCGTGGGACCAGCCGTGCCTCGCCAAGGGGCAATCGCACCCGCGGAAAGCGACAGCGACAAATCGGGCAACACCAACTCCCGATCAAATCCCTCGCGGGTCCCCAAACCATCGCACGTGCGGCAGGCACCGTAGGGGCTATTGAAGCTAAACGTCCGTGGTTCCACCTCGGCGAGATTTCGCTTGCAATCGGGGCACGCGTAAAACGTGCTGAAGACCCGCTCTTCCCAATGGCCGTTGCCATCCCCGTTGGATTGAGTGCCATGGCCATTTGAGCCATTACCATTCGTACCATTGAGCTTCGCCTTGGCTTCGGGGGTGAGTACCGAAATCCGTAGTGCCCCTTCGCCATGCTTGAGCGCAAGTCGCACCGACTCGGCCAAGCGATTCTCGATTCCCTCGCGAAGGATCACTCGGTCGACCACCGCCTCGATGTTGTGATGCTGCCGGGCCTTGAGTTCGGGCACCTGATCCAACTCGTACGTTTGGCCGTCGATGCGAACGCGGACGAAACCTTCACGGCGAATGCGATCGAAGACTTCGCTGTGCTTACCCATTCGTCCCCGCACCATCGGCGCGAGGATCATCACCTTGGTCTGCTCGGGATAACTCAGAATGTGCTGCTGAATCTCGGTCGGGGTTTGCTGCGAGATCGGCGTGCCGCAATCGGGGCAGCCCACTTCCCCCGCGCGGGCCATCAGCACCCGCAGAAAGTCGTAGATCTCCGTGACCGTCGCGACCGTGCTGCGGGGATTTGTGCTAGCCGCCTGTTGATTGATTGCAATCGTCGGTTGCAAGCCCTCAATGACGTCGACGTCGGGGCGTTGGAGTTGATCGAAAAATTGCCGGGCATAAATCGAGAGGCTCTCGATGTACTGGCGCTGCCCTTCGGCGAGCAACGTGTCGAAAGCGAGCGAACTTTTCCCCGAGCCGCTGAGTCCAGTAATCACCACCAACTGGTGCTGGGGAATATCGAGGTCGATGTTCTGCAGGTTGTGGGTACGCGCTCCCCGAATGCGGATCATGCCCGGGGAGGGGGGCGTGGCGCCGCTGGCAGAATACTCAGTCTCGGGGGGAATCGCGGTCGTCGACATCAGGGCCCAGCGGCAATCAAATTGTGACGGTAACTTCCCTATCGTCGCAAACGTATAAGGGGAAAACCGTTTAGCCTACCACCGCCGCGGTTCGGGGGCAACTAAATAAGGGCTTTCCGATTGCCCGCTAAGCCGCCAGCGGCCCCACGCCCCCCTCCCCGGGCATGATCC
>JBGTEU010000244.1:0-6760 GCA_041747595.1 Bythopirellula sp. | reverse complement strand
TCACGCCGAGCGCCACCATAGCCAAGCCGCCAAGGCGGCACACTCGAGTCAATTGCACGTTGTGACGTGCGTAGTTCATCAATGATTTGTTACTGGATCACGAACTCAAACGACGCTTGATGGAAATCGAGCGTCCACTCGTGCATCGCGCGCATCATCTCGGGGGTCGATTCGCAGAACCGCATGAAGTACATGGGCTCGGTCCGCATCCGCATGCGAAACGTCAGTCGATAGCAACCCGGTTCGCGGATCAATTCGCCGGGAATCTTGTAGGGTGCCCGCCGCGAGCCAAGCGGCGCGAGTGAACGGCTCTCCATGCGGATAAAGGGCGGATGATTGAGCACCGAGATCGGTTGCGCGCCGGGCCGCAGGTAGGGCAGTTGGTCGATGTCGACGTTCACGGGCAAGAAGAACTCGCGGTCTGTCCCCTTGGCCCCCGTGATGAGGAACATCGTCTGCAAGTTGAACAACTGCCAATCGAACGGCATGCGTTTGTTGCGGACGTCTTCCGAGTGAATGTCTGCGAGGTCCCCCATGCTGTCTAAGTATCCCGATTCCCACAACCGATTGCCGCGCGGTCCGATCAGCACGACGTTCGCCCACAATTGCGGCTGTGCGCCGAGCGAACCCGAGGGCATGTTGTGGCCTTCGTTGGTGTTGGTCACCACGTAGTGCAGCTTGAGATCCTGCCCCCGCACGAGTGGCGTGTCGAAGAACGGCCCGTCGACGTGCGAACCATTTTCCATCACCTGCTGGCGGGTCACTTTCTTGGCATTGAGTTTCTTGATATTGGCGTCGACGATCTCGCGGGCATCGTAGCGGTCGTCGGCTTCTTGCCACACCGGTGGGAAGGCGACTTGAATCTGCCCCGCGTCGACAAGTTCTTCGAACTCCTCGGTCCCCCAGCCGCCACGGAAATCGAATTGCAGCCAATCGTAAACCGACCACCGCAGGGCATCCTTGTTGTGCGGGAAAATGCCTGGGTGCGCAATCGAGTAGCCGGGTCCGTAGAAAATGTGGTTGGCGTGTTTGCGCTGTTCGTTGACCGACTTGTTATCCACCACCGCGGCCGAACCCAACTCGTAACCGCTCGGCACTCCGGGGATGCGACCCATGTGGCAATCTTGGCAGGAAATCCCCTTCTTGCATGCGGGCGAAGCGCGGTATTGCTCCCACACGACTTCGAGCTTGATGCCCGGCTGCACGGCAACTTGGTGGCACGAGACGCAGAACTCGGGCTTCGAGAGTTGATCGAAATAAACACCCGCAACGTGCATGTCTTGGCCGGGGCCCTGTTCCTGCGGCGAGGTTTTCACCTTAAATTCGTTCTTGCGGGCGATGGTTTCGGCGACGCCGCTCCCGCCAATCGAACCGTAAACGGGGGCGTAGACATCCCCGGGCTCGATGCGGCGCTCGCCGTTGACTTTGCCGTAGCGTTGGTTCACGCGATGACAGGCGACGCAGGTGACTCCCTCGCGAGCGACTTGGGGAATTTCCCAAAGCGGTGCCGCGCGAGAAACGCCGAGGCTCGTTCCCACGGGCGAGTGACAACGGTAACAAAAGTACCCGATGGTCCCCTGCGAGAGGTCGTTGATCTTCTGTTCGAACTTGTGGAACATCGGCGAGAGCGCCGCGTAGGCGTGGCTCGAGACGCTCCACTCGTCGAAGATTTTTTCGTGGCATTTGGCGCACGCGTGCGCGGACGGGTACAGCGAATCGGCGACGAACTCGCATTGCGAGCGGGGATCTCGAGGACCAGCGGTCGGTTGCTTAGCGGGGACGCTGTGGGGCGCAAGCTGGCTCGGCACCGGCGCGGGTGTGAACGGACTCGCGGGCGCGGGTAGGTTTTCCGTCTCTGTGGGTGGGAGTGCTCGCGGGGGCGTCTCAGGTTCAGTCGAAGGCAATGGCATCGGCAGCCTGAATTGAGTGTCAGGGCTTTCGTCCGGCGTTGGCGTGATCGTGTCGTCGGTCTCGATAGGTTCTTCGACGGCGGGAAATGGCGCGGGGATCTCGAGTTCGGGCGAGCCCGCTTCGCCGCCCGCTGAAGCGGGCTCGCCGGTCCACAACAGATCGGGGGTGCCGTCGAGGAGATCGTCGGGATCGCTTGCGGCGCTCGGTTGTGAAACGGCGCTTTGTTTGGCGGTTGTGTTGAACGCAAACCGATCGGCGACCAGCACCGGTTGCGGATAGCGAACACTCGGCACGTTCGCGGCTTCCGCGCTCGTGGTGCGAATTTCGGGTGGCACAACTTTCGGCCCCAATGCCTGGGGGCCTTCGCTCGCCAACACCATCCAGCCGGGGCAACCCGCTTGTGCGAGCGCTTGTTCGATTTGCTCGACGTGCCGAGTGTCTGGTGGATTGCTGACGAGTTGGATGGCGGTCGAGGGTGAAGCTTCGATGGCGCGCGGAGGTTGCGCCTGCCACACGCCCACGAGCGCGCTCACACACATGATCGCGGCCATCAAGAGCCACGTTCTTTCCCACATGCTCGGCGGATTTCGCCTCATCAAGCGGCTGCCTTGTTCTGTCACGAATTGAAATAGAATTCGAATAGAACCGGCTGCTAGCACGCGCTGGGCGGGCGCAGTCGGTCAGTAAGGTTGATCGAACCGTTACGCCCGGCAATTTGAGAACTTTGAGTACAACCGTTACAGCTTCACATGCGGGAATCTGGCTGGGGCACCGCTCGGGCGGGTATTGCCGCTTCAAAACCGCGGAATTGATCAATTTCCTGCGCGTTTAGGGGAATTGGCCATCGCTTGCTCGCAAGTTAGAATGGAGGACTTGTTACTTTTCTTCCACGCGGCGGAGGGCAGGGCGTGCCTCTCGGTTGGCGGCAATTTCTGGCGAGAATCTTGCACTTCGCGGTGCTGGCGCTTGCTCCCTGCGCTGTTCCGGCCACGGAGGGCGTCGACTTTAATCGCGACATCCGGCCGATTCTGTCGGAAAACTGTTTCCAGTGTCATGGCCCCGATTCGGCAACTCGCGAGGCCGACTTGCGCTTGGATACACAAGAAGACGCGCTGGCCGATCGAGGGGGTTACGCGGCGGTTGTCCCCGGTGATGTCGAGACGAGCGAACTCCTGCGGCGGATTCAAAGCACCGACGAATTCGAGCAGATGCCTCCTCCCGAAATAAATAAGGAACTCGCCCCCGAACAGATCGCACTGCTCCAGCGCTGGATTGAAGAAGGGGCCATCTGGTCGCCGGCGTGGTCTTACGTTCCACCGCGATACTTCGATTCACCAACGATCAAGGATGCTAACTGGCCGCGCAATTGGATCGACTACTTCGTATTTGCGCGTTTGGAGCAAGAAGGGCTCACGCCCAATAAGTCCGCGGATCCTGTAACGCTCGTGCGGCGCGTTTTCTTTGATCTCACGGGCTTGCCGCCAACGCCCGCCAAGGTTGAGGCCTTTGTCGCCGATCCGAACGAAGCCGCTTACGAGCGATTGGTCGACGAACTGTTGGCTTCACCCCACTTTGGCGAACGGATGGCCATGATCTGGCTCGACCTGATCCGCTTTGCCGACACGGTCGGCTATCACGGCGACCAGCCTCACAACATTTGGCCCTTTCGCGATTATGTGATTCACGCCTTCAACACGAATAAGCCATTTGATGAGTTCACGCGTGAGCAACTCGCCGGAGATTTACTACCGAATTCTACGGAAGATCAACTTATCGCGTCGGGCTACAATCGGCTGCTACAAACGACGCATGAAGGGGGCGCGCAGCTCAAGGAGTATCGGGCGATTTATCTCGCGGATCGCGTGCGGAATGTTTCGCAAGTTTGGATGGGGGCCACGGTCGGTTGCGCCCAATGCCACGATCACAAATACGATCCCTACACGGCTCGCGATTTTTACGCACTGGGGGCGTTCTTCGCCGACGTGGACGAGGAAATGCACTTGGCGGGGATGGGCAATTTTGATGGTAACTCGCTTCCCACGGAGCGCCCGCCCGAAAAAGAAGTACATAGCGTTTATGAGCGCGAACTTCTCGCCGAACTCGACAAGCAAATCGCAGCCCTTTCTGCAAATAGCGAAGACCCCATGCTCGCGGCATTGCGATCGCAACGTGAAGAGCTCGCGCAGAAAAAATCGCTCACGATGATTTCCCACAGCATCGAGCCCCGTGAAGTGCGTGTTCTCCCCCGCGGGAATTGGCAAGATGAAACGGGCGAAATTGTCGTACCGGCCGTGCCAGATTTTTTAGGACAGGTGGCGACCGAAAACTCCCGAGCCTCGCGACTCGATTTAGCAAATTGGCTGACAGACGCGAAAGATGGCGCCGGAGGACTGACTGCACGAGTGATGGTCAATCGCTATTGGGCGTTGTTGTTTGGTGACGGCTTGGCTCGCGTGCTGGATGATTTTGGCGGGCAAGGGGAACCCCCTACCCATCCAGAATTGCTTGACAACCTCGCCGTGGAATACGTAGAGAGTGGTTGGAATACCAAGCACATTCTCAAGCTGATTGTCATGAGCAACAGCTATCGGCAGAGCTCCGCGACTGCGCCGGAACTCGTCGAGCGTGATCCGTTGAATCGGCTCCTCGCGCGGCAAGCGAGTTTCCGACTCCCCGCCGAGTCGGTGCGGGATACGCTCCTTTCCGTGGGTAGTCTGTTGGACACGACGATTGGCGGGCGGAGCGTGCGGCCTTACCAACCCCCCGGCTACTATCGCCATTTGAATTTTCCCCAGCGGGAATATGAGCAAGATAACGGCACCGAGCAGTGGCGCCGTGGCGTGTATATGCACTGGCAGCGCACTTTCTTACATCCCATGCTCAGAGCGCTCGACGCCTCGACCCGCGAGGAATGCACGGCTCGTCGGCCCCGCTCCAATACGGCACTGGCGGCGCTGACGCTTCTGAACGATCCCAACAGCGTCGAAGCGGCCCGCGGCTTGGCGGCAAGAATTGTCAAAGAAAACACACAAACCACCGACGACCAGCGGATCGAGTTTGCTTATCGCCTAGCAGTTTCGCGAGCCCCCGATGCGAAGGAACAACATGTGCTGCGGGAATTGTTGACAGCAAGCCGCGCTTACTACCAAAAGAATCCCACGGCGAGCGAGGAATTTTTATCAATCGGCATGTCAAGCGTCGGCAAGGACTTGCCTCGCAAGGAACTGGCCGCCTGGACGAGCGTGTCCCGTGCGATTTTTAACATGTGTGAAACCCCCGCCCGCATTTAACCTTTTAGCCGCGGAGCTTGCTCCGCGCGACATCGAACCATCAAAACCCGCCACAAGCGGCGGGGCTAAATCAGATGAATCCCAACGACTTTGTCGCGTTTCAGCATCAGCTTAACCGCAGGACGTTTTTATCGCATGCCGGCTTGGGGTTAGGCGCGACCGCGCTCTCGACGCTCCTCAACTACGACCTCGCTGGCGCGGCAACTCCTGCAGGGAACCTCACACTTCCCGGCTTGCCGCATTTGCCGCCGAAAGTTAAACGGGTCATTTTTCTTTACATGTCGGGCGGCCCCTCGCATTTGGAAACATTTGATTACAAGCCGAAACTCGCCGAGCTTGACGGACAGCCGATGCCGGAATCTTTCACCGCGGGACAGCCGATCGCCCAACTGCAGGGACAGGCGCTCAAGGTGCAAGGGCCGCTCACCAAGTTCGGTCGCTACGGCAAGAGTGGCCAAACAATCAGCGACTTCTTGCCGTTTCATCGTCAGATCATCGACGACATATGCGTTATCAAGTCGATGCAGACTGAGCAAATCAACCACGACCCGGCTCACACATTCATGAATACGGGGACGGCGATCAGCGGTCGGCCGTCGATGGGTTCATGGATCAATTACGGCTTAGGGAGCGAGAATCAATCGCTCCCCGGCTTTGTGGTGATGACCAGCGTGGCAGGCCGCAATCCCCAGCCGATTGCCCCGCGAATGTGGAGCGCCGGTTTTCTTCCCAGCCAATTCCAGGGTGTGCCGTTCAATTCGAGCGGCGAACCGGTTGATTACATCAGAACTCCGGCGGGCGTGCCGCAGCATTTGCAGAAGCAAGTGGTCGACAGCGTGCGTTCCCTCGACGGCCATCGGCAGCAACAATTGCGCGACCCCGAATTGCTCGCACGGCTCGCTGCTTACGAAACGGCGTTTCGCATGCAGACTTCCGTGCCGGAGCTGCTCGACCTCTCCGACGAGCCGCAGCACGTTCTCGACATGTACGGTGCCGCGCCCGGCGACGGTTCTTATGCATCGAACTGTTTGCTCGCGCGGCGGCTCGCGGAACGGGGCGTGCGGTTCATCCAGCTTTACCACCGCGATTGGGACCATCACGGCGATCTCGTGAAGCATATGAACACCTGCTGCGGTGCGACCGACCAGGCGAGTGCCGCGCTGGTGATGGATCTCAAGCAGCGCGGCATGCTGGAAGAAACGCTCGTCGTTTGGGGCGGCGAGTTCGGCCGGACTCCGATGTTCCAAGGGAAGGGGGGCCCCGGCCGCGATCATCACATCAAGGGCTTCACGATGTGGCTCGCCGGGGGCAACATCCGCCCCGGCATGACTTACGGTGCGACCGATGAGCTCGGCTACCATGCCGTCGAGAAACCGGTGCACGTCCGTGACCTGCACGCGACCATGTTGCACTTGTTGGGAATCGATCACAAGCGATTCACCTACAAGTTCCAGGGACTCGACATGAAGCTCACGGGCGTGGAAGAAGCCCACGTGCTCGACAACATCTTGGTTTAGTGAGACACCATGAAACGACATTTATCTACTTTCGCTGTCTTG
>JBGTEU010000243.1:0-1616 GCA_041747595.1 Bythopirellula sp. | reverse complement strand
TCAAGTCGCACGGCTCCTTTCGGAATGACATTTTTTGCGCAGTCCGCAACAGGCTCGGGACGAGCCGGCTCGCTACATAGTTTCAATACCGCCCGTGATACGTCTGATTCGGCCGACTGGCCGTTTGCGGTGCGGGAGCCGAGTCGATTGCCAAAGCCGAATTCGGGCCACGGCTTTCTACAAACAACAGCGCGTCGGCCCGCGGCGGGGATTTGAGCATCGGAATGTTGTCGGTGATCATGTTCGGCTTGCTCACCCCCGGCTGGGCCACCACCCCCATGCTCAACAGCAGCACTTGATCCGTCGGCCAGCGAAACCGCTCGTGCAATTGCACCATCGTCATCTGCGGCACCTGGCACTCGGTCCGTTGGTTCTGCGCGATGGGGCTGGGAACTTCCAACTTCACGGGGACCATTTTCTCGACCTGCGTGAGTTTCAACTTCAGCACTGCGTCGACCGTGCGCGTGTCGAGGGCCAACAACGGACTGAATTCCAAACTGAAGCCTTCGTCGAATTGCCCCATCTCGGGTTGAAAGCCGGGCCAGGTTTGATCGGTGCGAAAGATGCCCTTCGTGTAAGTGACCGGCCGCATCGTCGAGATCACCAGCGACGAACCATTCTGCACCAACTGGTGGGGCGCATTGTGCTCGCGGTAGTCGGTGCGGCGCTTGAGTTCCGAAATCAACAGGGCCGCGTCTTCCTTGGCGAGAATCCAACCCTGCACGCCGGCGGATTGCACGGGAATCGACTTCATCAGCGGCAGCGCACGAGTTCGCCAGTTCGGGCTGTCGATGGTCACGATCCTCAAGCCGAATCCATGGCTCTCGGCCATTCCGTTGACGAAGCGATCCGCGATGTCGGCGACAATCGTCTGCATCTCGGGCGTGTGATAAACGCGCAACGTCCGTTTGTCGGCACTCAATAGCCCGACCGGCGTCGAGTGCCACGCCTCGTAACCCGTCTCGCGCAAGATCCAATCGACGATGGCCTGCTCGGGGGCCGCGGTCGATTGCACGCGGAGCGTGTAGGGGGTGATGTCGTACTCCCGCCAGACCTGGCCGTGATCGTTGGGGAGCGCGCCGCTACCCTTGGTGACTTGGGCATGCGAAGGTTGCGGCGCGTTGGCGGTGGGTGTGATCGGCGTCGGCGTGACGGGATTGGCAGCGCCCTCGGCTTGATTGAGCGGCGTGGCCCCCGCGGCGGGATATCCCCCACCACCCGGCGGCGATTGCCAACTGCTCGCGCCAGGTCGCGTGGGGTCGTAGCCCTGCGCAACGGCGAACGAACAACTTATCAACAGAGAGAAAGACAGCGCGATGCGAAGCGGCATCGAAAAACTCCTCGGCGATGGGGAGAGTGAAGTGCGGAGCAAATTTTTGTGAATTGGGCGGGAAGTATAGAAATCCCCCCCAAGCGTCACAACCCCGCGAAAGTGCTAGCGGTGCAGGCACACATAGCCCGACCATCCTGGTCGGGAAGAATATTGTTTAGCCGCGAGGCGAAGCGCAGCGCAGCCGAGCGGTCTACCACCCCTACAGCGCCGATGCCAAACTCCCCCCATCAAACCGCCGCGCCACCGGAGTCAATTCCTCGAGCGCCCGATCCATGTCCTCGAC
>JBGTEU010000242.1:0-3469 GCA_041747595.1 Bythopirellula sp. | reverse complement strand
CAGGCTGTTGATCGTACTCGGCTTTTTCTTCGCCGTGCTCATACCATCCGTCATTACCGATGGGTTGAAAATAATTCTCGGTAGTGGTCACCCGATCGAGAAAGGCAAACGAAGAAGTCGCGACGTTGAGAAACGGTTCTTGCGGCCACCGCTTTGCCGCGACGAGCAAAGCATGAGGCAATACCGCATTGGCATAAGTCATGCGCGACTCGAACCAAGACCAGTCGGGCCGCGAGGAACGTTCAAAACATTCCGCGAGCCTGTTGGTTGCCGACCAAGCGACGCTTTCGAGGGTTTCGATATCTCTCACACCCGCCCAGCGCAAATGACCCCAGGCGAGAATGATGTAGGCTTGGGCCCGCAGACTCCGAAGATCAGCCAGCGCAGGCAACACCTCATTTATTAATTGACGAGCTAACAGCAAATAACCGTCCGGCAAATCGCTTCCCAGCACTTCGGCCAGCGCGAGAACCGCTTGTCCTTGGCAATCGCCACAGCCCTCTGCATCGAGCCAGCTGCGGTCGTAACCCATGAAATTATGAAAACCACGACCTGAACACTGGGCGTGCTCCAAAAAGCTCAAGTACGTCGTTACGCGGTTCAACATCTCCGCGGAACCCTGCTGCTGCCAGAGTCGCGTGCAAAGACGCAGCGCCCGTGCATTATCGTCGGTGCAATAACCGCTCTCGCGCCGTGGAATATTGTAGATGGCGTGCTGAATCAAACCGGTCGAATCTGTCATCCGATCAAGGTGTTCCAAACAGAGTTCAATTCGACCGTCCATTATCGGCCTCCCTGAAGGGGTGCCGAGAGATGACCACTCATGCCTTGCCCGAGCGGAACGTAATTGACACGTTTGATCGGAAGTTTGCTGGTCTGTACAAATTGCTGGAAACAATCGAGATAACGCTTACCCACGACCGGCCAGAACATCGACTTGGCATAGTCGTACGCCTTGCGGCGTGTTTCCATTTGAAATTCCGTATCGTGGAGAAACCGCAGGGCCGCCTCAGCAAACGGTTCGCTACCGCCAAACGGAACCAACAGGCCGCGGCCCTCGGCCAAGACTTCTTTGGCATACAAATAGGGGGTGCTGATCACGCATCCGACTGCCCCCAATGCATAGGCCAAGGTACCGCTCGCAATTTGATCCGCGCCTTGGTACGGAGTGACAAAGACGTCGCACGCCTGCAAGTGCTCCAGCAACCCGGGCAAATCGAGATACCGGTTTACAAATCGCACGTTGGCCGTGACGCCAAGTTTTTCCGCCAAGTCCGTCAAGCTTTCGCGATACTTTTCTCCTGAATGCCGTTTGACTTGAGGATGCGTCGCACCCACGATTAAGTAGAGTGCCTCGGGACATTCTTCGACGATGCGAGGCATCGCCTCGAGCATATACTCCAATCCCTTGCCGGGATTGATGAGACCGAAGCTGCAAATGATCCGCCGACCTTCGAGACCCAGTCGCTGCTTGTGGGCACCATGACGCTGGAAGCTAACGGGTGGTACTCCGTGCGGGATCACTTCGACGTTTGCCGTCGGCACGCCGTAAACGCTCCAGAGCAGTTCAGCCGCGATTTCCGTCATCACGACGATCCCCTGGCTCCGAGCGGAAATCTCTTGGATAATTCGCCGCGGCAACGGCTCTGGTTTTGTGAGCAATGTGTGAAACGTCGTCACGACCGGCTTGCGGCAGTGGTGCATGAACTCAATCACACGCTTGCCCCAGTCTTCTGGGTATAAGCCGAACTCGTGCTGCAAACTGACCACGTCGTAAGGCCCTTCGTTGGCTACTTCCGCCGCGAGCCGATAAGCATTCGCATGATTATTGTCGATGACGTGGACAACGCGCGGGTCCTCGGCGGCAAATTCCGCTGTTTTCTGAATCGCCATCACAGACGACACCGGCCAGTTGGCAGCCGCGTCGACGGCATCCGCCGAATCCCTGGTGAACGTCGCGAGTCCACACTCTTCAGGCGGGTAAGTAGAAACAAATAGTGGGCGTGTGGTACGCATCAATACTCACCACTTCCTTCGTTGCTAGAGGGGTGAATGCGATATTCGAAACCATACTAGCCTGGTATCGATATCATTTTAGGCTTGGGCCAAGTTGCCGTCGCCAGCGAACAGAGTTTCAACACATGAGTTGAAAATCAGGATTCTTATGCGCTCGTCAAAATGGCCGCCGAATGAAGCCTGTCGAGTAAACGAAATGCAACTGCCTGATGGTCTCTCTAGAAGTCGGCCAGTTAACAGTAAGCCTAACACAACAAAGTTTCAAGTAACTGTTAAGTGAAATGACGGTGATACAACGAGCATAGGTTTGTTTTTATCCTTGTTTTAGTGGTTTAATCTCATTACCTCTTCATGCACGAGATTCTTCTAATAAAGCCGAAAAGTCGAGTTACGCCACCACCTGAGTTCGATCATGCCGGCTGTCTTGTGTTGCTCATGGGATCATCACGAGCGTCTATAAACCCTAGTGGCTAAGTCGAAATCTGGTCACGTGAATCAGCTCAGTTCGAGTCCGATCTTTTTTTTATAACTAAAGGGCTGAATTATAATGTTTTATGATCGATGTCACTCATTGACTTATGTTGGTTAACCGTCCTTATGCTATTCTTCCGTTATTTACTGCACTTCTTGGTCCTGATTGTTTAGCCTGAAAATTGCCCAACTGAAGAGCCGCCCTGACTCTCTACGGACCACTCTGATAGAAATCTCGCCAGGGGGTTTATCCTTCCAGTAGTCATCACATCAAACCATGCCAAATACCACTTTGTCTTATCTTGCATGTTAATTGGCATTGGGATTGCTCCTATTTAATCTGTCCAGGCCCTTACAGGGCGGGATAAGTCTTGAACAGTGGCGTCGGTTCTCGTGAAACTAAGCTCGTCCGCTGTGCTTTGCACCAGACAGTGATCAGACAGAAGAGCATCCCATGCCTGCGCCACTTAGAAAATTCTGCCCGGAATCTGCGCAGCTTGCCCCAATTCTAAGCGTTCTCGTTCTAAGCGTTCTCGCGCTGGGGGCCTTCCCAAGGGTCACCGCGGCCAAAGAGGGTTTTGACTTCTCGCATGTTCAGCGGATTGCACAAGATTTAGCGTCTCGGCAACATGTAACGCCGCAACGGACCGGTGCCGCATACCTGGCTCTCAACTACGACACCTATCGACTGATCGCCCCCCGTAACGAGAACGCCCTTTGGCGTGACAAAGACTTGTCTTCGTGGGCCGAGTTTTTCCCTGCCGGATATATTTTCGAATACCCCGTCGACATTTACGAAGTCGTCGACGGCCGAGCCAAACAACTGAAAGCGGGACCGCAATGGTTTCAATTTCGCGGCCTCTCGGAACCGCTTGCCAACGATCCGACCGGAGGGTTTGCGGGTTTTCGGTTCCTCGCTCGGCTACCCGGCAACCCTCATAAGACCGAGTATCTCACGTTCTTAGGCGCAAGTTATTTTCGA
>JBGTEU010000241.1:0-2889 GCA_041747595.1 Bythopirellula sp. | reverse complement strand
GATAGAGTCTGCTCGTCGCCACGGCGAGGACGGCGGCGAGCAATCACAACCCCGGCATCAGTCCGTTCGGTTTGAACAAACAACTTGGAGAATGCCGAGTGCGCCAGATCGGCCGCGGCACCTTGGATCACCACTTCGGCGTAGCTGGTGAGCTCAACGGTCCGCGTAACATCGCCACGGTTGGTGAGCGTGCAGCGCCGGAGATCGATATCGAATTCGCCGTGTACGCAAACTTCTAAGGTTGTAGCGATTTGCCCATCAAGTCGATCAATCGTGGCTCGACCTTGAGTAAAATTCACATCGTATCGCTGCGGCTCCCTGCAAATTGGGTGATATGCAAGCGAAAAAAACTTGCCGTCGTCTAGGTCGCGTAGGTAAAATGAATAACTGAGGGAATCGCAGGTGAGGTCGGATCTCCAACGGGTCACCGCCAACGGGCCATAATTAATGCACCCCGTTCCCGTGGTGGAAAAACTTGTCACAAGCCGCCCGTTGGAAAGCAGCTGGACCTGCGGAGGCTGCTGAGCGACGCAACTGTGATCGTACGAGGCAAATGCAGTATCAGCATCATGGGTAACACGGGTTTCTCTATTCATTAATACTTTTCCGCGGCATGTCATCAGAACATGCGGCAACCGTGTGATAGCTGATTTAGGCAACGAATCAAAACCACTTGAAAACTGCCCTAGACGAACGGGGCCGTTGTGGCTAGTCGGACAAGGTTTTATTGACAGCGCTTTCATACTATTTTAACCTTCCCCTTCGCATTTCGTCCAGGCTTTGAGTCGAGGAAACCGAATGTTTTTCAGTCGTTTGCAGCGATCGCTCCGCGCACCTATTTTGGTGATCTTCGTACTGTTGAATGGCAACAGTTATGTTTACGCCGAAATCCCTTTCCCCATTACTACCCTGGCGATCCTCCGCAGCGTAACTCCTGTCTTCGAGTTCACTCCCGAAGATGAGAAATTGCTCGATGAGGTCGAGCGTGGGTGTTTCAACTATCTTTGGAAGGAAGTCGGAAAAGGGGGTGAACTTGCCAAGGACCACAAGTCGGCCCAACTGGCAAGTTTGGCGGGTATCGGTTTTCAACTGTCGGCTTTGCCGATTGGCGTGGAACGTGGCTGGATCACCCGCGAACAAGGCGAGGCCCGGGCATTGCAAGTCTTGCGCACGTTGAGGGCGTCAAAGAACAATCGTCGCTCGGGTGTCTTCCTGCACTTCGTCAATGCGGAAACGGGCGATATCGACCCGCACTTCCAAAATGAAATCAGCACGGTCGATCATTCCTTGTTCTTAGCCGGCGCGATTCCCGCGGCAACTTTTTTCGGCGGGGAAGTCGCCGAGATCGTGAACAAGTTTTGCGCGGAAACCAATTGGCGGGAGTTCCGCCCCACGGGCAGCGAATTGCTGAGCTTGGCTTGGAAGCCCACGGAAAACTTGGACGTCAGCGGCGCCGGAAGCTTGATGGATTTGCAATGGCGAATTGCCAGCGATGAGGAGCGACTTATTTACTTTATGGCCGCAGGCAGTCCCACGGAGGAACATGCCATCGGACCGCGGGCTTACTATTTATTGGAACGGCAAATCGGCCATTTCGAGGAAACCCAACCGTATGTGCTTTCTTGGAACGGTGCGTTGTTCACCTACTTCTTTAGTCACTGTTGGATCAACTACCGCGAGATGCAGGCCGACGACCCCGCCCAATTCGGCGTCGATGCGCCGCGCGTCGACTGGTACGAAAACTCTCGCCGTGCGTGGCATGCGCATCGGCAAGCATGCATTCGCTTTTCCGATAAATTCAAAACCTTTTCCGAGAATCGTTGGGGCTTGAGTCCCTGTATGGAGCAGTCGGCTGGCTCGACGGGATGGAATTATCTCGTCCAAGATTTGCAGCCCAATCTCAGCAATCAAGACCAGGTGCATGACGGCACGGTTGCGCCTTATGCGGCGGCTTCAGCCATTATGTTCACTCCCGTGGAAAGCCTCGCCGCCTTGCGAGCTTTTCGGGAACTGGTTACCGACGACGGGCAACCCATGACTTGGCGTGACCCGGCCCAAGGCGGATACGGGTTCGTCGACAGCTTTAATCTCGATCAAAAAGTGGCCTGCGACGAGAACATGGCCATCAACGTGGGACCGATGTTGTTGGCCATCGAAAACGCCCGCACCGGCCTGATTTGGAACCTATTTATGAAGCATGAACACGCCCAGCGGTCATATGAACGTTTGCGATTTTCCAAGACGGATTGATTTTCAAGCAATTCGGCTAAAATGGTCGCTTACTTCTGACGGTTCCAAACGACAAGAAAATTCTGCTATGAATTGTGACAACCTTGGGCAATTTCGTGCCTCGACTGTGTTCTTTACCTGCCGAGCGGCTTTCTTTGCCGCGATCCTTTTCGCCGTCACCGCGGCGGTCACCGCGGCCGAGCAGAATCTCGCCGAGCGACCCTGGCTCGATCCCGGCAGCGATCTCGACGAGCGGGTTGACGTCTTGCTGAAGGAAATGACGCTCGAAGAAAAAGTAGGGCAACTCCGTCAAACGAACGGTATTGGAGGCGAACCCACCGGTGATATTAGCAATCTTGTAGCAGGTAGCGAACTCTACCAACTAATTCGCGACGGACAACTGGGATCGATTCTCAATGAAACGAGTACCGCGACGATCAACGAATTTCAGCGCGTCGCGGTTGAAGAAAGTCGTCTCGGCATTCCACTGATCTTTGGCCGTGACGTCATTCACGGTTATCGCACGATATTTCCCATTCCGTTGGGACAAGCAGCGAGTTGGAATCCCGAACTCGTCGAAAAAGCTTGTGCCGTTGCCGCGCGCGAGGCACGGTCGGTGGGCATTCATTGGACCTTCGCGCCGATGATAGATATTGCGAG
>JBGTEU010000240.1:0-2508 GCA_041747595.1 Bythopirellula sp. | reverse complement strand
CGCGCGTCTTTGCTTGCGCGTCGGCCACCGGTTATTACGGTGACCGAGGCAACGCGGAACTCGATGAATCCTCGGCCCCCGGCGACGGTTTTCTTCCCGACGTGTGTCTCGAATGGGAACAGGCTTGCCAAGCGGCCCGCGATGCGCAAATTCGCACGGTCAACATGCGAACGGGAGTGGTGCTCAGCACCGAGGGGGGTGCGCTCAAGAGCATGTTGCTCCCATTCAAGCTTGGCCTCGGCGGCGTGATCGGCAGCGGCCAGCAATATTTCAGTTGGATCGAACTCGGCGATATCGTCAGCGCAATGCAATTGATTCTCGCCAACGATTCGCTCACGGGCCCCGTGAACCTCGTTGCACCCAACGCCGTCACGAACCGTGAGTACACGAAAACCCTTGGCAAGGTGCTTGGCCGGCCGACAATCTTCCCCATGCCGGCATTCGCCGCGCGACTCGCCTTCGGCGAAATGGCCGACGCCCTGTTACTCGCCAGCACGCGAGTCTTGCCCCGCGAACTGGATCGCGCGGGATTCCATTTTGCCTATCCGCAACTCGAACCCGCGCTGCGGCATGTGCTGGTGTAACCCCATACTTGGCTCGATTTGCCGCATTTTATGTGGTTTGTGCAACTGCCACCGCCCAGGCGACCGCGCAGTATATTACAGGAGCGGCGCATGCCGATTGTGCGATCCACCACGCAGAGCATTTACATGGATAACCATCCCTTACGCCCCGCGCCGAAGCTCCCGCGTCGATGGGTTACGAATGGACAGGCATGTCGTTCCAGGTGGGGAACGAACAATATTTCATTTTCGCGCTGGCCGTGAGCTTGGTGTTTTTGGTGCTGGCCGCGCAGTACGAAAGTTGGACCAGCCCCGCGGCGGTGATTTCGGTGGTGCCCTTGGCGGCGCTGGGATTGGTGCTGGCGTTGATGTTGCGGGGCGCGGAGAACAACGTCTACACGCAAATCGGCGTGGTGATGCCGGTGGCCTTGGCGAGCAAGAACGCGATCCTCATCGTCGAGTTCGCGATGGAGCTCCGCAAGCAGGGCAAGAGCGTGCGCGAAGCGGCGACCGAAGCGGCGACCCTGCGATTCCGGGCGATCCTGATGACGGCGTTTTCGTCGATTTTGGGCTTCTCGCCACTGTTGCTTTCCGCCGGCGCCGGTGCCGCCAGCCGGCAAGCCGTCGGCAACGCGGTCGTCGGCGGCATGTTGGCAGCCACGGTATTCTCGTTACTGTTCGTGCCAACGTTCTTCGTGATCTTCCGCGGTTATAGTGAATGGACCGCGCAGAAACGCGGGACGAAAGCCGACGCCGTGGTTTAATTTTTGAAACCACGAATGACACGAATGAAGTCGGCGAGCCGGGAGGCGTAAGCCCCGGCAGTTCCCTGGTTTTTTTATTGCGAATTAGCAGAAACCATCCAGCAAACCGGTCGCTTCGACGTTCTAGCAGGGTTTCTACCCGTCTTGGCCTGCGAAAGTCTTGCTCTCTCCTCTGTTGGCAGATAGACTCAAGCCGGGAACAGGAAGCGGCATGGTACTCATCTTGTTGGCGATCTAGCAGCCAAGTGTAAACCGTTCTTTTCTTTTCGGGAGGTGCCGCTAATGATTTCTTACATCTCGAGCAGACTTTCGCTACTCATGCGAGCGATCTCTGCCATATGTGTTCACGTGTCACCTTGCTCTGCGAGTTCTGGTGACCCATTGAAGAGCTTCGGCTTTGTTGTTATCAGAAAGCCAGCACTAGGTACTGCGAGGCTTTTCATCGCGGGGGCATTCCTAGTTCTTTGCTCGCAAGCTTTCGTCAAAGCCAGCTTGGTGCTTACCCCTCCGACGCTCAACGCTGGATCTCAGTATCGCCTTGTATTCTCAACTTCGACGACGATTCAAGCCACTTCAACTAACATTGCCACTTACAACACGTTCGTCAATTCCGTTGCGGCTAGCAATTTGCAACTCAGTGGCATCTCTTGGACTGCGATCGCATCAACGCCAGACGTGGACGCGCGCGACAACACCAACACAAATCCTTTTATCGATGGCGCCGGAGTGCCCATCTACAACTTGGCCGGTAGCCGACTGGCTTTGGGTTACGCTGATCTGTGGGACGCAACATTGGAGAATCCTGTCGGTGTGGATGAGTTCGCCAATCCAACAACCACAGATGTCTGGACCGGCACTGGAATCTTCGGCGAAGAAGACTTCAACACACTCGGTCTCGGGCTTGCCATCGTAACAGCCGGCAAAGTCACTCAATCCAACGCGAGTTGGATTCGTGGCGCAACGCTCGCTAATACCGGCCAAGCTCTCTCCATCTATGCCGTCTCCAGCGTCCTAACGGTTCCCATTCCCGAACCCACAACCGGCCTGTTGCTCGGTTTGGCTGTGGGGGCCTGGGCTGCCGGGCGGCGCCGACAAGTTCTCCGGTGAGGTTTGTGAGATATTCAGCTCATCACAGCGGCATATTCAACGCCAGATGAATCCGACTGTTCTCTTTTTCTGGA
>JBGTEU010000239.1:0-4472 GCA_041747595.1 Bythopirellula sp. | reverse complement strand
GATTCGCCCAATCCGTTAACAGCAGGTGATCTAGCTGAATGGCAGAATGCTTACAGCAACGGCGGGTTGGCTGCCGTAGGTGCTTTTGCCGCGGTGCCCGAACCAAGTTGCCTAGTGATTCTCGCCATGGGCCTCGTTTTGGTCCACGGCAAGAGATTTCGCTAGACAGCTCTAAGAGTAACGATGGCGAGTTGAGAAGCAGCCCCGGAAAACTGCGTCTTCGACAACGAGCGAAACCCTGATGCCGGCTTAATCGCACGGCGTCAGGGTTTCGGCATTTCAGGACTCGGTATTTCGAGCTTCGATGCCGTTTGCACGTCAGCTAAGAAATCCAGTTTAACTGTGCTGCGAAGTCGAACCGCGCACGATCAAATCCGCCCCCACGCGAATTGTCGTGGGAGGATGGTCGCCAAAATCGCCGTCCAAGCGGTCGAGAATCAGTTGGGCCGCGCGGCGGCCGATGTCCTTGGGACGTTGCCGCATCGTTGTTAGTGGCGGTCGCAAGCTAGCGGCGAAGTCCAGATCGGCAAAACCCACGACCGAAACATCTTCGGGGATGCGTAAGCCAAACTTTGCGGCCGCCTCATAAATATAGAGTGCCTCGTGATCGGTCACGCAAAACAGGGCCGTGGGGCGAGGCTCTTGGGTGAGAATTTCCTCGGCAATTTCCAGGCCGTCGGTTCCCCAGGAATTGAGCCGCCAGCTTTTGACTTTAACGTCGGGGTGATCGGCTAGTGCCTGCTCAAACGATTGGCGACGACGCACGGCCCATGCCTGCCAGGCGGTTTCGCGGGACGACAAACAAGCAATATTCTTGTGTCCCAGCGACAAAAGATGTTGTGCCACCGCATTCGCACACCGCTGCTCGTCGGTCTCGATGGAATCGGCAATCTGGTCCTCCGAGAATTCGTGATCGATCACGACCACGGGCACGCGGCGTTCCAGCAGCTCGCGGAAATGCTCGTAATAGGCCACGGCAAACGAGGGCCAAAGTATGAGCCCGTCCACTCGGCGATCCAAGAGCCGGCTGATTTGCCCCAGGCCCTGGTCGTCGTCTTTCTCGAAGTGGGGCATCTCCTGACAGTCGCCGACCCATACAGTCATGGGCAAGTAATCTGCCCCGGCCAGGACTATATGGAGTCCCGCGAGCACGTCGACCCAAACTGAATCGTAGGGGGGGATCATCACGCCGATCATCTTGGTCCGGCCAGTCTGCATGCCGTTGACCAGCAAATTGCGGCGCCAGCCCAATTGGCGGGCTGCGTCGAGGACGCGCTGACAAGTCTCTTCGCCGAAGCGGTCGCGCTCGCCTCGCAAAATACGCGATGCGGCACTCATCGAAACATTGGCCGCGAGGGCCACGTCCTTCAAGCGAGGAGCGGAAGTGCCGGACATAGAATTATGAGAACCCTTCTGTTGCCACGTCTGTTTTCACTGAAAAAAAGCCAATCTTGTTATGATCTATCAGAATAATAGCGAGGACAACCTCAGAGGAGGTAAAGATTGCGCACTCGAAAATGCTCAACTACTTGAACTCCTTCATGTTGGGGGTTAAAGTAGTTGATAGATTTCGCAGTCGTGACCGAAGTCCTCGAACGAGCGGTCGGATGCGGTAAATCCTGGTTCTGACAAGCTTTCAACAACCCAGACTGCTCGCTGTATGTCATAAGCAGGTCATCGCTCGCTCGTCGTTTTCGATTCATGCATGAAATTTTGATGGTGACCCAACAGCGGTATCTGTTTTGAGCGACCGTGCGACGCAGGGCAGGAACGCCGATGTTTGGCGAACAGTCGCTAAAAATCGTTCGTGTAGCGTACAAGAAACCTAATTAGAAACAGAGAGAGCGGCCCACAAGAATCGTCATTGTGCCGTTGATCGCTTTGCTATGATGGAGAATTCGATGAAATCCCCCATGGAAACCGGCCAAGCTGGTAATGGTGCAACTGCCGTGGTGACCCCCAAGAGTCGCGAGACTGCTCGCAAAGGTCAGTCGTCTCACCCCGCGTCGATTCCCTGGCAGCAGCGGCCGGCTGGTTTGAAGGACGTTGTTTGGCGTCACTCCGAAAATCCCGTCATCGGCCGTCAATACATCGCCGGTGCTCAGGGCATCTACAACAGCGCCGTGGTTCCCTTTGGAGATGGCTTTGCCGGCGTGTTCCGCGTTGAGCTCCGTTCACGTTATCCGCATCTGCACTCTGGTTGGAGCGAAGACGGCCTCACGTGGCACATCGAACCCCAGCAAATCCAATTTGCCAACGATCCAGAAAACGCGCACGCCAACGATTACGCCTACGATCCACGCGTTTGTAAAATCGACGATACCTATTACATCACTTGGTGTGGCGGGCATAACGGCCCCACGATCAGCGTCGCCAGCACACAAGATTTCGAGCGATTTACGCTCATGGAAAATGCGTTCTTGCCGTTCAATCGCAACGGCGTGTTGTTTCCCCGCAAGATCAACGGCAAGTACTACATGCTGAGCCGCCCTAGCGACAATGGCCACACCCCCTTCGGTGATATCTACGTCAGCCAAAGCCCCGACATGATTCATTGGGGCAAGCATCGGCTTGTGATGCGCAGGGGTGGCGATCAGACGGGCCAATGGTGGCAGCGCACCAAGATCGGTGCCGGCCCGATCCCCATCGAAACCGAGGAAGGCTGGTTGATGATCTATCACGGTGTGATGGACACCTGCAACGGCTTTGTTTACAGCATGGGAGCCGCGATTCTCGATCTCGATGAACCTTCCAAAGTGCTCTACCGCACGAACCAGCATCTACTCACTCCTGAGGCCGACTACGAAGTCTTCGGGCACGTGCCGAACGTGGTGTTCCCCTGTGCCGCGTTGTGCAACGCCGAGCAAGACAAGCTCGCGATCTATTACGGCGCGGCGGATACCGCTTCGTGCGTTGCATACGCCCACTTGAGCGAGCTTGTGGCGTTCACCAAAGAGAATTCGGCAGTATTTTAGTCGCACTCGACTGATCGCCGCTTTCGAGCGGTACAGGGATGGATCAGAATGATGGACAGTCTCTTCTCATAATCTGATTTAAGCGGCGAGGTTGTTCCGGACGGTCCATGTTTGATCTCAATCTCCATCCGCTCGACTTGGCGATTATCTTTGGCTACATCGCAGTCACCGTCTACATCGGCTTTTGGATTTCGAAGCGTGCGTCCAAGAGCATGGACAACTATTTTCTGGGCGGCAACACCATTCCCTGGTATATGCTCGGCTTGTCGAACGCCTCGGGAATGTTCGACATCAGCGGTACCATGTGGATGGTCTATTTGCTGTTCGTTTACGGCCTCAAGAGCGTCTGGATTCCCTGGCTCTGGCCGACGTTCAATCAGATTTTCATGATGGTCTTTCTTTCGATCTGGTTGCGTCGATCGGGGGTGATGACGGGCGCGGAATGGATCCGCTTTCGTTTCGGAGATGGCCGGGGCGCGCAGCTGGCCCACTTGATCGTGGTGGTGTTCGCCTTGGTGAACGTCATTGGCTTTCTTGCTTACGGGTTTATCGGCATCGGCAAATTCACCGCGGCGTTTCTTCCCTGGCAATTGTCCGACGATCCAGTAACGAATGCGAATTTCTACGGATTGATCATCACGGCGATCACAACGGTGTACGTCGTGAAAGGTGGGATGTTCAGCGTCGTCTTCACCGAGGTCCTCCAATTCGGCATCATGACGGTCGCTTGCGTGTGGGTCGGCATCATCGCGATGATCGAGGTCTCGCCCGAAACTTTGGCTTCCGTGGTCCCCAACGGGTGGAGCGACATCTTTTTCGGTTGGCATCTCGATCTCGATTGGTCGGGAAAACTTGAGGCCGCCAACGACAAGATCGCTGCCGATGGTTGGGAACTATTTTCGTTCTTCATCATGATGACGCTCTTCAAAGGCGTGCTACAAAGCCTCGCGGGGCCGGCGCCCAATTACGACATGCAGCGCGTTCTGTCGGCCAAGACGCCGCGGGAGGCGGCGCTGATGAGCGGTCTCGTAAGTCTTGTCTTGTTGATCCCGCGGTACATGCTCATCGCGGGTCTTACGGTGCTCGCTCTGGCCCATTTCACCGATGAACTCGCCGCGCAGGGGGACAAGATCGACTTCGAGCGAATATTGCCTCTCGCCATGCGCGAGTTTATTCCCGTGGGCTTGTTGGGGCTGCTGATCTCCGCGCTTCTGGCCGCGTTCATGTCCACCTACGCCGCCACGGTGAATGCCGCCCCCGCCTACGTGGTGAACGACATCTACAAGCGATATCTCAATCCCCACGCCAGCGAGAAAACCTACGTCCGCGTCAGCTACGCCACGTCGGTGATCGTGGTCATCATCGGCACGGCCTTTGGATTTCTCACCGACTCGCTCAACGACATTGTTCAGTGGATCGTGACGGCCCTTTACGGCGGATATGCCGCAGCGAACATGCTGACATGGATTTGGTGGCGATTCAATAGTTACGGTTACT
>JBGTEU010000238.1:0-2303 GCA_041747595.1 Bythopirellula sp. | reverse complement strand
CGAGGACTTGATCGGCAACCAACCAACGGGAGTCACCGTCGTGCCTCCCGATACATTCTTCGAGGCGACTTTTCTCAATAATGTAGCCGCAGATACCTACGGTATTGAACTACTGGCGACCTACGAACTTGCCGACTGGTGGAGACTTCGCGGTTATTATACGTTATTTCGCGAGGAATTTGATATTCCACCCACTGCGGAATTCTCTGCCATCGGAACGACGCCGCGTAACCAGGCATACTTGAATTCTTCCTGTGACGTCACCGAGCGAATTGCACTCGACGGCACGCTCCGTTATTCCGACAGTCTCGCTATCGGAGTCGACAGCTATCTGGTCATGGACCTTCGCCTCGGATGGAGACCCAAGGAGAATCTGGAATTTGCGGTCGTCGGTCAAAACCTCTTCGACAGCAGCTACCTAGAAGGAATTGAATCGAGTTCGATTTCGACCGAAGTACAATCGGGCGTCTATGGCATGATCAGTTGGGGCTACTGACACGCTAAGAGTTTCCGAACCGTTGCGCCGCGTAGTACAGCGTCACTCCCACCAATAGGCCGATCAAGAACCCTTGCGGCAAAGTGAACGCCAACAGCGCTACGAGCATGGCAATCGTAAAGCCGCGTTTGTCTCCCGCTTGATCCGTGACGAACGTCATCAGCGTGAGCGCTTCAAACAACAGCACGACGCCGAGAATCGGCTGCGGAAACACTTCAATGAGTTGCTCGAAAACGCGGCTAAAAAACGTTCCCAGCACGACATAAAACGAGCCGTAAATAACCACCGACCCACCCGTGCGTGCGCCGAACGCATAATGCCCGGCCAGTCCGCCGCAGCCGTGGCAGACGGGGATCCCGCTCACGAACGGTGCAATTAAGTTCACGACCGAGTAAGTTAGCCCGATCTTGCGGACGCCGATCTGCCGTTCAGGATAAAGATCCTCAATGGTCTGTGCCGTCGCGATTACCGAATTGGAGAGCGACAACGGCAATTGCGGCAGCGCAAGCAGCACGAGTCCGGTGAGAATGTTGTCCCAACTCGGCACGTTTAGCTGGGGCAGGGCAAAACTCACTCCTTGCTGCACCGTGGCAAAGTCAAAACGCCAGATCAACGCATAGAGCACGCCGAGCCCAATCACAACGAGTCCCGCGGGAAAGTGGCGATTGCCCCAGAGCAACACCATCGCGGCAAATCCCAAGGCGGCGAGAAGGTAACCTTCGACTCCTTGCGCGGGGATGTAGGTCTTGAGTGCCAAGAGCGCGAGCGACAAACCCAAGCCGAATTGGACGCCCCGCACGACGCATTTCGGCACGAGTCGCGCGAGCAGCGCGAGCGCTCCCGTAAGGGTAAGCACCAACATGATGACGCCGATCGCCAGGCCCGCGCCGTAAAGCACGTCGCCACTGATTTCTTGGGTTATGACTAACACGGCCATCGCCTTGAGGGGCTGCATCGGCATCGGCAGGCCATACACCAATCCGGTAAGAATTTGCAGCAGGCCGAAGACAATAAAGACGCTTGCGCTGTCGAGTCCCACGGCCAGAATCATGCCGACGATCAACGGCAGGTCGGTGCCGATGTCGCCGAAGCTGCCGGCGAGTTCATTACGATCGAAGCGAATGCGTGACACAGAGGCCCCTCATAGAGCTATCGCAACTGTACTTCACCGTGTCACTCAATGACTCCTTGAAACGGAAATAACCTCGCGGCCGCCGGACTGCTGATTCTGGCGAGCAGATTCAAGAATGCGATCTAAATCAAAGTTCTCTCGTTCCGCCAAAGATTCCTTGATTCTTCGGATCTCGAGGATAACTTCGTCGGTAGTGTCAGTCGCTTCTGTTTGAGACATGATAGTTAACTTTCCATAAATTCTTCGGGTGTACAAAGAATAGGCATCTCATACCCACAGGATGAAATGGTATCTCCCATCTCTTTCATTATCGCAGCATTAGCTATGTGGCGACAATTCCATGTAAGCAAAATATCCACTTGATGTACCGAGGCTACGGCGATATGAATGGCATCACGAACTGCTTTTTGCGGAAGCAAGGCCGATTTCAGGATTTGCCGTGCCACTTCGTTCACTTCTTGCGATAGATCGAGTAATGGACAGTTCTTTAAGATCTCAAGTCGCCTTTGTGCCGCTTCTGGATCTCCGTCGGCTGCTTCGTCGAGAACTATTTGTGAGATAACCAAGTTATACTTGCTACGTTCATGAGTCCACCAATCATGAGTCAACTGTTGACGCGCTGCTTGCAGTAAATCTCGACTAGGTCGAGCGACCAAGTAGCTTGGAATGGAAGTT
>JBGTEU010000237.1:0-2105 GCA_041747595.1 Bythopirellula sp. | reverse complement strand
GGAAGCTTCACTAGCAGATGAACATGAGTACTCAAGATCGCCGATGCCAGAACAAAACCCCCGAGCCGTCGGCAATCGCTCGATGAGTGCTAGTCCGAGCCCAGAGCGATAGTCGGTGTCGATTTTGGCCACGGAGTATTTCATCTGGGAAGCACTTTTCGTACGGAGTGCTGAGTAATCTTCTTTGGGCGGATTCTTATAATCTCCGTCCACGTGCCGTCGATGATGCCGCGTGCGAAAACCACGCCGGTCGCCGGGTAGCCATGTCCCGTAGGTGGTGAGTACGACATGAAACCACCGAAATTCTCGTGGAGGCTTATTCGGGCCGAGATTGGGAAATGGTTGGCGAGAAACAGGCATAAATCACCATTTGTACGCGTGTACAGTAATGGAAGTTTAAGCCGGGACCCGGGGAGTACAATCCCGGGGCTTAAAATTTTTCTTCGAAGCCCAGGGGTTGCACCCCCTGGGTCAAAATTTTTTTGTAGAAATTGTGCCACGCCTTCTGCTATGTTGCGTGTGTGCGTGAGGTATTGATCGGAGCCTTGGGAAACAAGGTATCTCAAAAGCCCGCCGCGGAAATTGCTTTCCGCGAGCGGGCTTTTTTTGCGCGGAAAGGGAACTTGAGTGATCACAAAGCAAGAAAACCAAGTGCGACTTTCGGATGCTGCCGCGCAAATTTGGAACGGCGATTTGCTGTTGTTTCGCGGCCGAGGATTTTTTTCGCGGCTGATCGGCACCGCCGGCCGCAGTCACTACACCCATGCCGCGCGGGCGGTTTGGTGGGGCGACATTCTTTTCTGTTGCGAGGTGAGGGAACTCAAGGGGGGCCGAGCGGTGACGCTGGAAACTCAGGTCCGCAAGTTCCCTGGCGAGATCGACGTGTTCGCCACGAATCCCGACAACCGCTGGCCCGAATACGACCGCCACGCCGCCAACCGTTTCATGCTGCAACTTGCCGGTTGCGATTACGGCTACGGTGGGTTGCTTCAAGCAGCCTTGTTGCACGCGCCGTTCTGTCGATTCTTGGTGCGGCCTGAAACCGAGGATTCGCAAGTGGCCACGCGGCCGCCGTTTTGCTCGCAAGCGTGTGCCATGGCCGACCGCGTTGGCGGCGGCGTCGACCCCGTGCCGCATTTGGCCGACCGCATTACTGAGCCAGGCGACCTCGCGCGGAGCTCGTTCTATCGATACCGCTTTACGTTGGCAGGAGTCTGAGATGTTGCGTGCTTGTTTATTCTTCGCAGTGTTTCTCGCGTCGGGCGCGGCGATTGCCGAACCGCAAGGATCCGTGTGCCGAGTGAACAATCGTCTCGCGCAGTTCAACAACGTCGGGAGCGGCACGCTCGTCGACAAGACCGACGACGGCCGCGAGGGGTTGGTGCTCACCTGTGCCCACTTGTTTAGCGAAGGGACGGGCACAATTGTCGTCGAGTTTCCGGGCGGGAAGTCCCACGGCGCGACGTTGGTGGCGATTGACCGTGAAGCGGATTTGGCGGCGCTCGCGATCAGCAATCCCGATAGGAATCGTGTGCCCGTGGCGTTTGAAATCGAGCAGACACAAGTCGTCGAGGCGTGTGGGTATGGACCACAAGGGGTGTACCGCTGTGCCAAAGGGCCCATCGTCGGCGAAACGAGTGACGCTGGGCAATTGAGCGTGATGATCGGCGAAGCAGTTCGTTCGGGCGATTCCGGCGGGGGCGTTTTCGATTCGCAAGGAAATCTTGTGGCCGTCGTGTGGGGCGAATCGCAGGGCGTGACTTATGCGAGCACGGGCCCACCGTTGCGGCGATTTCTGGATCGTGTGCTCGGTCGGCGGACCGCGTTTGTTTATGCCTGCCCCGAGGGAAAATGCCCGCGGCCATCCTCTCCGGGTGGTGTTGTGAACAAGCCACCCACGCAGCCGTGGCGTCCCACCGTTCCGCAACAACCGGTGGGCACGCCGGCTGTTGGCGCGAGCGATTGGGAAAAACTCCAGCGTCGCATCGCAGCGCTCGAGCAAAACAAACAAGACCGCGGCGATTACGTGACGCGAGGCGAGTTAGGGGGGATTGGCGCGAAACCGCAAGCGGTGGGGACCGTCGCGCGGTTGTTGGGGATCAGCG
>JBGTEU010000236.1:0-2964 GCA_041747595.1 Bythopirellula sp. | reverse complement strand
CGTTTGGGTGGCCAGCATTTCGCATGTCTCACGAATTCTTTGAACCAAACGGCGAGCTGCCTCAGGTTTGTCGCGGGCGATGTAATCGGCGATTCCCAATAGGTCGTTTTCTGCCTCCGGTGAGTAGAAAACGGAAGACATTACGATTCACCCGATTCGATTGCACGGATTCGCTTTTCAACTTGATGGTACACTTGTGCCGCTGGAATGCCGAGGCCAGCATCCAATTGATCGAAACCCTTTGTTACCTCGTCTCGCAAAGTTTCGCGAGCTTGCAACAGGCGAATCCCCTCAGCAATGACATCATCGTCGCTAAGAAATCGTCTGGCTGCTACCATCCGTCGTACAAAGGGCAATAAGTCACTTGGTATTTGCGTGGTCATGACGTCTCTCGATCCAAATTGGAACATAGTTATTTGGCAATGTCATTCTACCTCTTATTGTACAGCCCCATCTGGCAGCGGTGAACTTTCTGGGCGTCCAATGTTGGAAAGAACCAAGGGTTGCAGGCGTAGCGTCTAAATTCAACACCGACATTCGAGGCAGCTAAAAGTATTGTCAAATCGATGTTGCAGGGCAACTCTTGGCGGCCTGAGAGTATTCTCATTCGCCTCGACCAGCGTAGATTGAGTCGCGGGAATCATCCACGTTCGTTCCATCGCTGGGGACCATTTTTCGAACCTCAACAAGCCACGAATCGAAATCCGAAGCGGACGCAGAATCGCCCGTGCTTGGCGTTTCGAGCTGTTCACGAATAGAATCAACGACAAACGATTCAACGTCTTTGCCACACTCTGCGGCCCGCTCAGTCAGAATTGAGTTGAGGTGTTCTGGTATGTGAATCCACAGGTTCATATTCGGTTTCCTCTACTTCCAATTGTAGCACAACTGCTAACGGCAAATCCAGTAAAATCAAAGACGGTAGACCAACCGGTTTGAAGGGATATTGGCCTTCAAGATCCTCGCCAGCTTGACTGTGCCGTTCATTGAACAAGTCAAACCGCGAGTCGGCTATCGACGCCGAACCAAGGATAGACCAGCGCTGCCACGGAACAGCCAATGATTTTTCTCCTCATAGATTTCGGCTTCACTCTGTCCGTTTACCCAAACCTGACACGCCCTCTTTACGCACACAACGTCTGAGCTCAGCCGCCTGCGGAGGCCGCAGGCAGGCAGGCAGGCCGACTACAGCGTCGGGTTAAGCATGGGCCGCACGCACAATAGGTTTAGCTACGACGACCTCGGAGGCTACACCCCAAGATACGACTACCGTACGAAATCGGACATTCCATGACTGAGTTGCGAGTAAATCCGCAAGGAGAGTTGGGCGACATCCTCCGACCCAAGTAGGGTTGAGCGCGAACAGCCGCTGCCAAAGCCCCATTGCGGCACGTGATATCAGTGTGGTGCCATGTGTGATTCCTGCCAGACACAGCAGACCATTGGGTCGCAGCACGCGCGTCACATCAGCAAGCCATTGCAGCTGCTCCGACGCGGGCAGGAGGTCGAATACGTAGGTCGAGACAAATCTGTCGACGGAGGCATCATCGACCGGGATGTGCGGCTGGCCCTTTACAAGTAAAACGCGGGCTTGCGATCCAAAGGGTGCGAGCCGCTCGCTGGCGAGCTCAACCATTGTCGAGCTGATGTCTGTACCGAAGTACTGGGCATCCATGGGAAGATGATGTTTAAGAAGGTCCAATGCGAGGCGCCCGGTTCCGCAACCAAGCTCGAAGACCGAACTGGCCTGATCCAGGGCCGCATTCGCAACGAGCGCGCCGAGTGCCGCTTCCTCGTAGAAGGATTGGTTGTCCTGCTTGCTGCCGAAGCCGTCGTAAAAGAACTTGGCCTGCTCATGGGTAAGGGTGCGCACAGACAAGTCTCCCATGCTTAACGCTGCGCACCAGCGGGCCGGCGCGATTGATGTTGATTTCAAAACCGACCCCCGACCGCTGGCTCCGTTGCATGTACGCCCAGCATGGGCGTGGACCTCTGGGGCGCCGTTCCCTCGGGAGCCAGTCCCCTATACGAATTTGGGAAACTTGGATGAACAGCTTAACAGTTACTAGTTTAGGTGTCAAAGTACGAGAAAAAGGCAACTACGCTTGGGTGATGGGCGGTGGGGAGGAAGCCTGACGAGGGAACCCCTGTGAGCAAGCGGAACTGAATTTCCCAGGCTGCGACGGCCCACAGGCCACAGGTACCAACCTCTAGGCAACCGGTGGGCATGCAGGAGAAATACTGGTCGAACAGCGGATTGAGACGAGCTTCCCTAACGACCGGTTTGCTATTTTGCTTCCCGTCGGACAAGAAGAAAGTGGCCACGTCAGCAGCCTCTGGAACTTCCAGACGACCGATCTCGGCAAGTTGAAGCGTGTCTTCCAGCCTTGCTTTGGCAGCCTGAGCCTTCTTCAAGCTGTTGGTTTTTAGAGAACGCTTGAATCGAGTTCCGCCAAACCAAAAGACGATGTGATAGTTACCGTTGCGTTCTTGGGCTAACGAAGCCATGGCAGGTCTCCTTCGCTAAAATCTCATTCCACGATATGGAAATGAGCACGAAGCAACGAGCCACGCAAAACCAACGAATTTGCAACGATGTACCGAAAATGTACCGACAACCTGCCGTGAGTCTCGAAGGCACAAAAAAAGGACTCGCAGGCGGGTTGCCGTAAGTCCTTGTGTGCCTGAGCTTTAAGAGAGTGCGGATGAAAGGATTTGAACCTTCACGTCCGGTAAGGGACACTAGGACCTGAATGTGCAAAAATGACGTTGGTTATTGAGTGAATACTTGTTGCAAGTGCCAACCAATAAATGGTTTGTACTCAACACGCGTTGAGTACATAGATCATACATGTGGGATCAAAATTGGCAACATTATGCCGAGAATGTACCGTGTCAATTGGCACTTGAAACGGGTTCTTCCGCACTTTTGGTGAAGGCAAATTGATCGCCCAGCCGGGAGTT
>JBGTEU010000235.1:0-4562 GCA_041747595.1 Bythopirellula sp. | reverse complement strand
TGGGGCGCCCCCAGCATGAATATTTCACGGATCGATCACCAATTCGGCCGCGACTATACCGGCGTCGGTACTAGTGGTGGCTTTCGCAACACGCCTGTTTGGCCAAGCAACACGCATCAGTTTGGCGTGTACTACGTGCGGGGACCCTGGTATCCGACTCAGCGGTAATAGCTGTTCAAACAATTCCCGGAGAGCGTTGCTCTCCAGCTAGGCCCTCTCGCCCAGCCGGTTCGCAACGCGATCCGGAATTATTGTTTTCAAGCCTACGCGAGCTCCTCCAAAATCTTCAAAACTCTTTGGTTGAATCTGTCACTCGACCTCTAAATCGAGCACAATAGATCGCTTCTCGGCGAACAGTGTTTATTCACAGATTTCATATCAGGGCATAGGCGTGAGTCTGAAAGTCATTCATTATCCGCATCCCACCTTGCGGCATGTCTCGAAGCCCCTCAAACGGGTCGATCGCGAGCTCCGCGAGATGATCGCCGAGATGTTTGCGCTCATGTACAAGCATGAGGGGGTGGGACTTGCCGCCAATCAAGTTGATTTGCCGTACCGCTTGTTCATTGCCAATCCCACGGGCGATTCCACAAAGGCAGAGCAAGAGTTTGTGTTTATCAATCCAGTGATCCTTAGTGGCAAGGGCCAAGTCGAAGGCGAAGAAGGCTGTCTCAGCATTCCGGGGGTCGTGGGTCAGGTCACCCGCAAGGAGAAGGTGCAGATCGAGGCTTACAATCTCGCCGGCGAAATGTTTAGCGGTGAATTGGATGGCTTGTTTGCCCGGATCGTGCAACACGAAACCGACCATTTGAACGGCGTGCTGTTTATTGATCGGCTCTCCCCCGTGCAGGTCGCCGACCTCCGCGACGAACTCGAAGAATTTGAAATCGACTTTCAAAGCAAACGGGACGTTGGTGAAATGCCCACTGACGCACAGATTGCCGCCCACATTGCCGAGTTGGAAAAATTGCGGGCTTAGCTTCCACTTGCCGCGGAGGAACTCATGCGGATCGTCATGCTGGGAACCGGGCCGTTCGCCGTGCCGACATTGCGAGCCTTCCACGCTTCCGCGCATGAAGTGCTACTCGCCATTAGCCGGCCTCCGCGAGGCCGTAAACCACTCCCCGCACCCGTGCAAGTCGCCGCCGTGGAACTCGGCATTCCTCGTTGGCTCCCCGAGACGGTGAACTCCGACGAAGCGCGCGCGAAACTTGCCGAACTGCAGCCCGATCTGCTTGTGGTGTGCGATTATGGCGAGATTCTCAAGTCCCCGACCCTAGCCGTGGCACATCTGGGGGGGATCAATTTGCATGGCTCGTTACTCCCCAAATATCGCGGGGCGGCACCCGTGCAATGGGCCGTGCTGAACGGCGATGCCGAAACCGGCAACACGGTGATTCAAATGACCCCGGGTCTCGATGCCGGTCCCTGCGTGGGAGTAGATCGAGTGCCCATCGACCCCAACGAAACCGCCGGCGAGTTAGAATCCCGCTTGGCACTGCGGGGTGCTCAGTTGGTGTTGCAGGTTATTAATCAATTGGAATTAGGAACGATCCAATCGATCGAACAAGACAAATCGGAAGCCACCAAAGCTCCGCGATTAACGAAGGAGCATGGCCAGGTCGATTGGTCGCGCACGGCACAGGAAATCAAGAATCAAGTACGCGGTTTACAACCATGGCCGCGAGCGTTTTGCAATTGGTCTCGCTCGACAGACGAACCCTTGCGGCTGATTCTCGATCGCGTGCAGATTGCCGACGGTTCGTATCCCACGGATGTCCCTGGCACGGTCGTGACTGCGGACCAGGAATTGATTGTTACCACCGGCGACGGTTATCTGAGCCTCGAACAAATCCAACCCTCGGGCAAGCGAGCGATGGCGGCCGCAGAATTCCTCAGAGGCTATCCAGTGAAGAAGGGAGACAAACTCACCTAGCAACTATTTCGTCTGCAGTTTGCGAACCCACTCCGGAGTTGTTCGCACATACGCTTCGATATGTTTGCGGCGCGTGAAGTAATAGAAAGCCGTTAGTCCCTGAAAAACCACGCTGAGGACGATGACCGAGCCATAGACCGCATAGACGAGCAGTTCGTAGAGGCCGCCCAACTGATCGGGCGAGCCGAGCAGGTCGGCGAATTCGGGGTTCGATGAAAACTCTGCCAATGCCGAGTCAGCCTGATTAATGCCGATGAACATCGCCCAGATGCAATAGATGACAATCAAGATCAAGAAGCCGATTTGATTCCATCCCAAAAGCGAAGCCGCCGTCGGGTCGAATTGGTTGAGCCGGTTGCGACCACGAAACTCATTGTAGGCAACCACTGAGAGCACAACCGTTACAAGAAAACCGGCGACACTAAACAGTGCGAAAGGTGCGGACAGGGCGGCGATTACCGCGGTTGTCCAACCATTGAACGACGCCACACGAGCTGCCTTGCGGATGACCTTGTTACGTACGTCGCCGCGAGCCAGTTCCTGGAAGTGCTCCATGGAGAGCGGCCCGTCCATGGAGAAAACCATTTTTTGACTGGCGGTGATTGACATTTGTACTCGCGAGGAGTGGTACGCGCGGCGGTCGTGCCATGATGCCGTGCCGCTAGAAAAGTGTACGTTGGCCGTCGGAGAACGCAAATTTCAGGTTCCGCAGCATCTCCTGCTTGCTATCAGCCTCAAATTCCACCTCGCCGGAGACCCCCACGGGCGTGTATTATAGGGGTTCCTTGTGCCCGCTATGGAATGGATTGGGAGTCAGCAATGGATCGCTGGGACATATTGATCGTTGTCGCTGCCGGTTACGTCGCCCTGATGACGCTTGTGCGGCTTATGACTCGCAGGCGGAATGAACTTGTCAATCAGGTCCGCAGCCAAATTGCCGACCTGCAGAAAAAGAAGAAGAAAGCCAAGAAGAAAGAAGCCCGCGACGCTGCGTAAGTGTCATCCTGAGGGAGCCTCGGCGACCGAAGGAACTTGCCTGCCTAAAGAGTGATCGATGATTCAGCGGTACCATGTTTACATCATGGCCAGCCACACTCGCTCGCTCTACACCGGCGTTACGAGTAACTTGGAACAAGGAGTCCAACAACACAAAGTGAAATTAGTCGACGGATTTACCAAGAGATACAACATCACACGTCTTGTGTGGTACACAGAATTCGACGATATGAGTCAGGCGATTGAAGCGGAAAAGAAAATTAAGGGTTTGTTGAGAAAGAAGAAAATTAAACTCATTGAAGAGATGAATCCCTGTTGGGAGGACCTTGCTGAAAACTGGTCCCATGGCTGAATGTCCTCGGGGTTGACCTAGATCCTTCAGTCGCCAAGGCTCCATCAGGATGACTTTATGAAGAAACTCTATATCGAAACCGTGGGATGCCAAATGAACGTGCTCGACAGCGAGCTCGTCGTAGCCAGCCTGCGCAAGCGCGGCTTCGAGCTTACCGACAACACTCGTGACGCCGATACGATTCTGTTCAACACCTGCAGCGTTCGGCAACACGCCGAGGACAAAATCTACAGTGCCTTGGGTCGGCTCAAGAATGCCAAGCAGACGCATCCGCACAAAATCATCGGGGTCTTGGGCTGTATGGCCCAAAAAGATCAGCGGCTCATTTTCGAACGGGCTCCCTATGTTGATTTAATTGTCGGCCCTGGACAGTTGCATCAAGTTCCCGACTTGATCGCCGAGATCGAAGCCGGTAGCGGCCAGAAAATTGAAGTCAGTCTCGGTCGCAAGGATGGCACTCGCCAGCAAATCGAGCGGAGCCACGAAAGCTTTGATCCCTTGCGCGACGCGGCGATGCGGCCCACGCCCTATCAAGCCTACGTGCGAATCATGATTGGCTGCGACAAGTTTTGCACCTACTGCATTGTGCCGAGCGTCCGTGGTCCCGAGCAAAGCCGTCACCCCAGCGATATTATTGCCGAAGCAAGCCAACTGGCCGATGAGGGTTGTAAAGAGATTATTCTGCTCGGCCAAACGGTGAATAGTTACCGCTATCGCGAGGGCGATCGGCTCACGCGGCTTAGCGATCTACTGACGGCATTGCATGAGATCGAGGGCATCGAGCGGATTAAATTCGTCACGAATTATCCCAAGGATATGACCGACGATTTATTGATGGCGGTGCGCGATCTGCCCAAGTGTGCCAAATACTTGCACGTGCCGGTCCAGAGCGGTTCCAATCGTATGCTCGAACGAATGAAGCGAGGGTACACGGTCGAAGATTATCGCGAAATGATGGATCGCATCCGCACGCTCGTCCCCGATGCCGCCGTGACGAGTGATTTCATCGTCGGATTTTGCGGTGAAACCGAAGAAGATTTTCAACTCACCTGCAAGCTGCTCCACGAGCAACGCTTCAAGAACAGCTTCATCTTCAAGTACAGCGAACGCCCCGGCACAAAGGGGGCCGAACTGTTTGCTGATGACGTGCCCGAGGATGTCAAGAAGCGAAGGAATAACGAGTTGTTGGCGATGCAAAACATTATCAGCGAAGTCGATAACCAGCCATTTATTGGACGGAATGTTCAGGTCTTGGTCGAAGGGCCGAGCAAAGCGAGT
>JBGTEU010000234.1:0-7193 GCA_041747595.1 Bythopirellula sp. | reverse complement strand
TCGTAGGCGTTGTAGTCGACCGCCATGTGCTGCGCTTCAGCGGAAATCGTGCCACGGTGTTCGGGGTCATAGACCACTAAGTCGGCGTCGCTGCCGACTTGGATGGTGCCTTTGCGGGGATACAAGCCAAAAAGTTTGGCCGCTTGGGTACTGGCCGCGTCGACGAAGGTGTTGAGATCGATGCGACCGCGACACACGCCGTGGGTGTAAAGAATGTTGACGCGATCCTCGATCGAAGGAATTCCGTTGGGGATTTTCGTGAAATCCGCCTTGCCCATCTCTTTCTGGCCGACAAAGTCGAACGGCGCATGATCGGTTCCCACTGTGCTGATCAGCCGCGACCGCAGCCCAGCCCAGAGGGCATCGTGCTGACTCGCGTCGCGCAAGGGTGGGGACATAACGTATTTGGAGCCTTCAAAATCGGGCTTCTCGGTATATGTTTTATCGAGCACGAAGTGCGGAATCACCGATTCCACCCAGGCATGGACTCCTCGGAGTTGGCCTTGTTGCGCCGCTTCGAGGGCTTCACGGCAGGAGGTGTGAACGCAGTACACGTGCGCACCGGTCATCTCGGCAAACGTCATGAGATGATGCACCCCTTCAGCCTCGACACGCGGGGGCCGCGAAGCATTTTGCCATTGCGGGCCGGTCTTGCCTTCGCCGATCAGCTGAGCCTGCAATTGCGCAACGAGTGTTTCATTCTCGCAATGGGCCGTGACGATCACTCCCAATTCCTTGGCGAGTTTCAGCGTGCCAAAGAGCTCTTCGTCGTCGATGCCAAACGCCCCTTTGTAGGCGAGGAAGATTTTGAACGAGGCAATGCCCCGCTTCACGATTTCGCGAAGCTGCGTGACGGCCGTCTCGTCCAATCGCGACACTCCCATGTGAAAAGTGTAGTCGCACGCGCTTTCCGCGGCCCTCGAAAGCCAAAGTTCATAACTGGCGAGCGGTTCGTCCGAGCGCGCGGGGCAGCACATTTCGATCAACGACGTCGTGCCACCCACGAGCGCCGCTTTGCTAGCCGTCGTATAAGTGTCTTTGGCAAATGTCCCCATGAAGGGGAGATAAATATGAACATGCGGATCGATGAAACCCGGGAAGACATATTTCCCCGCGGCGTCGATAACCTCGCTCGCTGCTTCCGAGGAGATGTGCGGGGCGATCTGCGAAATCGCCTCTCCTTCACAGAGGATATCCGCGACATAGTCATCGCTGGCTGTGATGATGCGACCGTTTTTTATGAGTAATGACATGCTGTTTCACCCGGCAGAAATTGGAATCCAGAATTTACGACAACAACGCCGTTGTTGGCCAATTGTGCCGCTTGCGCACGACGGGTCAAGCCGTTTGTGCCGAAATTACTAGCGTTTAGAAATGCAAAATCCGCAAAGACGTTTGCTTCGCCAATCGCCGTCGATCGTCCTGGCAATAGCAAGCTAACTTTCACTTTGAGCGGCTGCCATCACGATCCGGTACCGTGCTCTTCTCGCCTCTTATCGCCGAACCTGTTGCTGAGATAACCACCCCCAATGACTCCAATGTATATTAAGAACCGCTGTTTCTTGTTGGCCTTGTTAATCGCCAGTCAAGCGGCCTGCTTGGGATTTGGAGTCGCGTGGGCAACGGGTTGGTTGTGGGATGCCTTTGCCGTGGTCGTTGATAGTTACGTCGTCGCGGAAGGCAAAGCCGAGGCTCATCACATTGCTCTCGAAGTTCGAGAGTTGAAGTTGACAACCACCGAACCGGGCACGGCCGATTGGCAGAAGCTGCAGGATCTTTGTGAATCTACAAGGATTCCCCACGATGGGTTCGTATGCGTCATGCGCCGCGACAACGGAGCGATGCTCTGCCATCCGAACTTGCAAGCCGACCCGGGTTTGTTGCGATTGTTCCCCGGCCGTGCGTTGTTGATCAACGAGCAAACCTCGGGGCCAATTCTGAATTTGATCGAAGACGTCGAGACGAAGAGGCTACCGATCATCACCGGCAAAGTCGACCTCGACGGACAGGTTCACGCCTTCACGGCCTTTAGTTTGCCGCATCTCAACGCGATCCTGGCCGTTTACCAATCGGACATGGCGATCGATGTGTTTATTGCCTCGACGATCCGGCCTGTCATGCAGATTGGCTACATCCTGACGGCTTTTGTCGTCGGAGCGACGGCTATGATTACAGGCTTCTTATTGAGCCGTTATGAAGCGGGCCTCGCCGCAGCCAACGCGAAGCTGGAGGCCCAAGTCGAACAACGTACGCGCTCTCTCGTACGAACTCGCAATGCCGTGACGTTTGGCTTGGCGAAACTTGCCGAGTCTCGGGACAAGGACACTGGCAAACACTTGGAGCGCATCCGCTCTTATGTTTCCGTCTTGGCCACCGAGATTGCCCGCACAAACCCCGAAATCGAGCGGGGATTTGTCGCCGATTTGGCGGTGGCCTCGTCCTTGCACGATATCGGCAAAGTGGGTATCCCCGATGCGGTGCTGCTCAAACCGGCACGACTCAACGCCACTGAGCGCAAAGCGATTGAAATGCACACGATTCTCGGCAGCGAGTGTCTCGCCGCGATTCGCAAACAACTGGAAGAAGATGATTTTCTGGAAGTTGCCGAACAAATTGCCGCGACCCACCACGAGCATTGGGACGGCAGCGGCTATCCCAAGGGCTTGCAGGGGAAAGAGATTCCGTTGGTTGGTCGAATCGTGGCACTGGCGGACGTTTACGATGCACTTACCACGCGGCGGCCCTATAAGCACGCCGTCTCACATGAAGAGGCACGCGATTGGATCGTAAGCCGCTACGGTCAACAATTTGATCCGATGATCGTCGAAGCATTTGTCGCACGGGAAAAAGATTTCATCCGCATTAGTGCCGGTAATCAAGACATACCTTTCGAGCATGAAGAAATCACGACGCTCGAGGAAATCGAGCTTATCGACGCTGGAATCGATAGTGCCATTTTGGCCGCGGCTAGGTAAAATAAAGATAATGCGGTGCGATTCGACCCAGTTCGGCGACTCGCGACCGCCTTTACCTTACTCGACGACCACTTCGCACTGACATCTGTGAGACCTTCAAAAGTACGTCGCCAAATTGCCTGGGAAGCCGCACGGCTACTTAACGAGCAACCTGAACTGCGTCACTCGGACGCTCGCCGTTCGGCGGTGGAGCGGCTCTTTCCGCTCGGGATCCGTCAACGCGATTTACCCTCCGACGAGGAAGTTGGCGAGCAACTGCGCTCGATTATCAAAGTTTTCCAACCGCAGGAGTGGGCAGACCGTTTTGAGATTTACGCTAGGTTGCTGAAGCCGCTTGCGCACGTGATGCAAGACCCTCAGTGGCATCCCGAGGGGGACGCCTTGTACCACAGCCTTCAGGTGTTTCAACTCGTCGAAGAGCGGGTGCCGTATGACGAAGAGCTTTTGACCGCTGCGTTGTTGCACGACGCCGGCAAGGCAATTGATCGCCGCGATCACTCGGCGGCAACACTCGCCGCACTGTCGGATATTGCGACGGAGCGTACGTTGTGGTTCATCGAAAACTTGCCCTTGGCCCAGGCACACGCGCGTGGCGCCCTCGGCTTGCGCGCCCGCAATCGGCTGGAAGCCACCGACGATTTCGACGAGTTGGTCATTCTGGCCGAATGCGACATTGCGGGCCGCAAATGCGGCGTTCAAGTTCCCGAGATCGAAGACGCTATCAGCGTGTTGCGAGAATTGCACGGTACAGACGAGCAATAGCATCAACACGTTATATTCGCGGCTTTCGTCTTTTTCCTTGCAGCAGGAGTCTCCAGCGGCGATACTTGGTGGGGGCACACAGGCGTGATTCACCAGGAGAGAGGAGGCGATGCGATGACTTCGAGACGTTTGAGCACTTTAGTGGCGTTTATTCTCATCGGTTTTGCAATATTACCATCAATAGTTTCCGCAGCGGCAGTGGGTCGCCAACGCGTGGCCACGGGGCTGTCAGCGCCCATGTATGCAACGCACGCCCCGGGCGATGCCACCCGCTTATTCATCGCCGAGCGAGGATCGCCGTTTAATAACAGCAACGCGACGGCCAATATCCGAATCCTCGATTTGGTGACCGGCACGCTCGAACCCACACCCTTCCTCTCAATCACGGGACTCAACAACAACAACGAGGGCGGGTTGCTGGGCATGGCCTTCCATCCAGACTACGCGGAGAATGGCAAGTTCTACGTGCATGTGACGGCCAACGGCTCGATTCCTAATACGGCGTTCAGTTCGTACATTCGCGAATATACGGTCTCCGAAGACCCCAATGTAGCAAGCCCAAGCAGCATGAGGCCGGTTCTAAGCTTCGGGCAGCCGCAGGCGAATCACAACGGCGGCTGGATCGGTTTCAGCCCCAATGACAACTATCTTTACATCATGTCGGGCGACGGCGGGAGCGGTAACGATCAAGGCACAGGCCATACAGAGCCGGGCGGCAACGCGCAGGATCTCACATCGAACTTTCTTGGTAAAGCACTGCGCATCGATGTCGACGGTGATGACTTCCCCGGTGACACGGAGATGAACTATGCCATTCCTCCGACAAATCCCTTCGTGGGAGTAACCGGTGATGACGAAATCTGGGCTTATGGACTGCGTAATCCGTTTCGTGCCGGCTTCGACCGCGTCACCGGAGACCTTTGGATCGGAGACGTAGGCCAGGGACGACGTGAGGAGATTAACTTCCAACCCGGCAGCAGCGCCGGCGGCGAGAACTACGGCTGGCGGCTTCGAGAGGGCCTGATCGCTACGCCAGGTGTAGGGGGACCTGCCCCTCCGGGTGCGATCGATCCGATTTGGGACTACAAAAATACCAACTCGCCGGACATTCTGCCGGAAGACGCTAACTTTCTGGGCCGGTCTGTCATCGGCGGCGTTCCCTATCGGGGGCCAGATCCCACGCAGCAGGGCCTGTACTTTTTTGCCGACAATGCGACCAACCGGATTTGGACGCTCGAGCGTCCTGAGGGTGGCGGTGCACCGATTGTCGAATACGTGTTGCCGTTACTTCCTACAGACGTAGGCTCGCCGAGCTCGCCTGCCTCGATTAGCGAAGATGCCAATGGCAACCTTTACATCACTTACCTCAACGGCTCGATCTATCGCATAGTCACCGACACCGTCGTGCCAGGGGACTTCGATGGCGATGGCGACGTCGATGCCGACGACCTCGCCGAATGGCAAGCGAGTTATAGCGTTAATGACGGTGCGGATGCCGATGGTGACGGCGACAGCGACGGAGCCGACTTTTTGATTTGGCAGCGCAACTTCGGCAGGACGGCGCAAGACCTTCCCGGTCCATTGACAAGTCCGTCGGTCGCGGTTCCCGAACCAGCGGCGCTTGGCCTACTCGCTGTGGGAATCCTGGGTAGTTGGCTTGGCAGGCGGCGATAGACTCGCTCACGCTATTTCCTCCGCTAATTCCTCGGCTTCTTCAAGCAAGCAGTCCATCCGTCGTTTGGCGCTCAAGTAGTAGCATGCCCCAACCGCGGCAACCACATAGGTGAGGGCTCGATAAGCGAGTGCCACCATCGCCCCGTCGGATTCGTGCAGGCCAAGGGCACCGAACAATTTGGCAAGTCCCGTTTCCATGAGTCCCAATCCCCCGGGTGTGAGTGGCACCGCCCCAGCCACAAGCGCGAGCGGCACAATCGTCGTGTTTTGTTGAAAGGTCGGCGCGATAATCGGCAAGCCTCGACCCACACACCAGAATGTGCTTACTAATAAGCCATGCGACGTGAGGGCTAACACGAATGATGCGAACAAGTATCGTCGGCGGCTTCCGAACCGGTGCAGACCTTCGACCAGTTGGCTCAAAGGATGACCTAACACAGGAATTCGTCGCACAAATTGCTGCATTTTGATTCCCGAAATCAAGCGGTTGGTGAGCAACAACAGGCCGGCAATCCCCACGGCAGTTGCTGACCAAACAAACACTTCAATGCTGGTGAACAGAGGACTTGCATGGAGCGCGGGATCGGCAAACAACAATCCCACGCTGGCCACGACAAGCATCGCCACGAGTCCAACAAAGCGATCGATGAACACGGACGCGACCGCTGCAGTCCGTCGCCCCGGTTGCTCGTGGGCGATGAACGCCGCCTTGAAGAGGTCGCCCCCCACGCTGCCGGGCATGATCTGGTTGAGCATGAAACCCAGCGATCCCAAACGAAAGGCATCGCGCAGATGGAATTGCAGGTCGAGCCCCCGGACCAGCAAATACCAGCGGACAAAACTGAGCGTGAACGCGGTGAGCACCAGGGATAGTGCAATCGCGAGATAGCCCCACTGCTTTGGTTCGTGAATGAGCCGCGAGAATCCGGCGTCACTTTGAATTTTCGCAACCAAATAGCCGACAATCACTAAAGCCAGCAGCAGCTTGGCGGAGGCGATCGCGATTTTTAGGGATTTTGAGAGGGGGCGCATGGCGGCAGTGTAAGCGAGCTAATGGCGGCGTTGACAATCCGGGGAGCGGGTGTTAGTTTGCCAGTTCGTAGCCCACGCGACTAGAGCGGTGGGAATGCGTATAATTTATTTAACCGGGGGATTAGCTCAGCTGGGAGAGCGTCTGGCTGGCAGCCAGAAGGTCATCGGTTCGATCCCGTTATCCTCCACTTTCTTGAAAACCCGGTCGCACTGTAACATCGGTGGGGACCGGTTTTTTTTGCGCGGTACACTGACCCAGGAGTGCAATCCCCGGGCGTGATGCTGCAAGTTAAGGGACGACCATGGCGAGCGATAAATTCGAGATCGAACCGGAGGAAGAATTCCGCAAGGAACGCGGCTGCGCGGGGGGATGCCTCAAAGGTTGTTTTCTCGTCTTACTATTGATGGTGGTTCTCGTCGCGGTTTTCGGCTTTCTCGCTTCGAAAAATTGGCGGAATTGGACCGCCGGCGCGGCGAATTTGATTATCGACGAATCTCTCGATGCGGCCAATCTTCCCGAGCAAGAAAAGCAGGAAATCCGCGACGAGTTTAAACGACCGCTGGATGCCCTCAGGGAAGGGCGATTGAGCCTCCAACAGCTTGACGAGTTGGCCGAGGCCTTTGTCGCGTCGCCATTGCTGCCGTCGATTGCCGTTGCGATGGTCGAATCGCACTACTTCGATCGATCGGGCCTGAATCCCGAAGAAAAGCAGGCGGGCCGCGTCGCCTTGCAACGTTTCGCCTGGGGAG
>JBGTEU010000233.1:0-1557 GCA_041747595.1 Bythopirellula sp. | reverse complement strand
TCGAGCGGTTGCCGAGATCATCAGTATTGCAACCATGTGGCCTATGTTTCTGGGCCGCCCGCCCGACATCATCATTGATCCGCCGCGGATCCCTCTGCTTGAGGCCGCTCTGCATGCTGCCGTTGTTCTATGGCTGCTCCTCTCGCCGCGAGTGTGTGCTGTAGAGTATCGTGTTCGAAACCCTATTGGTGAGGCAATCGGCAAATGAAAGCCCATCGTTCCGATACCAGGCAGCGTTTTGTAATCGCTACGACCGCGTTTCTGCATGGAATCGTCGTCGGTGCCGCGGGATTCGCGCTGTGCGCACATCTGTCAGGCATTCTGCAAGCAGGCCCGTTCTTCCTCATCTTCCTCATAACGGGATTGGGGATAGCAGGTGGTCTTGCTTCGCTTCCGCAGTTTGTCGGAGATCGTATTGAGTCGAGCCAGAAGCTGAAGGCACTTGCTGATCGAAATAGAATCTTGGCCCAATCAGGGCATGCCGAACCAGGCGTTGGAGCAGACTCGCGATAACGTCCTGCGGTATGGTGAGGTTGTTGGCTGCGAGCTGCTCAACTTTTTCGTTCGGCAACAGGAAGCCCAGAGCCAGAGCCAGAGCCAGAGCAACGGTGACGTGACACGACTGATTGTGAGCACAAGATGGTCCATGTCAGCGAACCCAACGTGTCGGTGGTCATGAACCGTCGCCCGGGCAAGCTCTCCGTGCAATGGTTTGCCGTAGCGTGTGCAGTTGCCGCAATCGTTCTACTGCGCCTTGCGTTTGGCCCGACCCGCGACAACTTCCACTTTGGACGACAAATGGTAGCGGTGCCGGTCCAAGATGATCGCACAAAGGTACTCTTCGTTCGTGAAAGCATCGGAATCTTTTCGCCCGAGTACACGCAAAGGCTGATCCTCATGCGTGAATCACGAATAGTTTCGGAGTTCGTACTTCCCGACGACGCCGGTGGTGCGGCGACACTTCTTGTCTCGAAGAACTCAACACAGCCCTCGCTCATTCTGTTTGCAAACTCATTGGGTGAGTTTCTGATAGACCTCGACACCGTCCGCGCCTTCCGCGTGTTTCACTCCGCAAAGGGCGACCTTCTTCCGCAATACTGCCCATACAAACCAGGATTTCCGGGTGACATGGATCCCGTTTCCACTCTCGCGGAGCTAGATCGCCTCAAGGAGTTGTGCATCGATGGCAACCCTATTCAGACGAACTCGCCGCTGAGTGAGCTCTGTGCCGATTCCTGGGGCCCGATTTGCGTAGTAGATGGCACTCGTGGTCGCGTTCGCATTCGTGAGCCTCAGAAGCGAGACCTCCTTAGCGAGCGTACTGGCGACTAGGCATGCCGAACAAAGCCTTGCAGCAGAATCGCGATGACGTCTTGCGGAGTTGAGAATCTATTGGCTGCGATCTGCTGAAGGCAGCCGTTCCCCGACTGAAGTAGTGGCATGGATACGTTGTCGGTAAACGCCGCGCTCGATCGACTTGATGAACTTGTCGGAACGGATGTCGCCATTTTCGGCCAGTTATCGCTTGACTTCGAGGGACATTGCATATCGCATCTA
>JBGTEU010000232.1:0-7489 GCA_041747595.1 Bythopirellula sp. | reverse complement strand
GAGTTGGCTCCAGGTATTAGATAGACTTGGCTACAATTAAAGAGCGTGCCAAAAAATCAAAAAATGCCGCTTACCGCTTCGTCCGCTTCCTCCCATAACCCCCGCCCCGCCGCCATATCCCGCGCCGGCGAGAGTTCGCCCGAGCCGCCCGATTTTTCGTGTCATTCGCGTCTTTCGTGGTTTGTCCCTCCGCTTTCGACAATTCCCTTTATCTCGCCCGCGAGGTAAACTTAGGGCATGACCATTCAAGCCACCTACCGCAACGGGGCGTTCTACCCCGACCAACCGCTCAAGCTGCCGGAAAATACGCCGGTGCAGGTAATCGTGGTGCCCCAGCCCGCCGAGAAAAATGAGCTGTCACGCGAAGAGATCATCGCCCTACGGCCGACATCGCCGAAGATCACTTCCGAAGAATTTCGGGCGAGAATCGCCAAGTATGCCGTTTCCGTCGGCAGTCTGCCACCTGACTTCTCACGTGAAGACATTTATAGCGACCACGACTAATGGGTTATCTTCTCGACAGCGGCATTTTGCTTCGACTCATCGACAAGAATGATGCTCTCCACAGACTTGTTGAGGATGCGGTCGATAGCTTAATCGTTCGTCAAGAGACTCTGCTAATCGCAACGCAGAACACAGCTGAGCTATGGCATGTGGCTACTCGCCCCATTGCTAATAATGGTCTAGCTCTTCCACCGTCTACGGTTTTAAAACTCTATGACGAGACCATCGTCCCCATTTGTGCCGTGGTCGCCGAACGCGAAACAGTCCACGGCCATTTTACACGTCTTCTCGCACAATACGGCGTCGTCGGCAAGCAAGTTCACGACGCTCGACTCGTGGCCATGATGCTTGCCTGGCAGATCGAGAATATCCTCACGCTCAATGACCGCGACTTCCGTCGATACGAACCAGAAGGCATCAAGGCTGTCTCGCCCGCGGAATTAGTTGCCTCATCTTAGCCGATTCTCAGCATATATTGACGAGTTTTAGCTCACTGCCAGAATCTGAGCAGCGGTTGGTGGCTGCAGAAATTTTGCGTCGGGCTTCCCAGTGGGAAAGCGCGCCCTTGAGCGACGATGATCTCAATCGGACTGCCGATAAGATTTTTTCTGGAATTTGACCGTCGCGAGAATTGAATATAGTATCGATTTTTGAACCCTAAGGGTTCCACGCTATCAGCCGCTCACAACATGCTCGGCGTGGGATTGTGCGGTACGGCGTCTGGATCGTCGTCGGTCGTTAGTTCGGTGGAGTGATCCCACGACTCGCTGCCGACCAGCGGGCTCCCTTGTTCGAACTTGCCTTGCTGCGGGCCGTGGCTTTCCAACGTCGCCCAGCGGACGTAGGCCAAAAGCTGCTGCTCGGAATCGAACGTCGCCACCAAACGCCGCCCGCCCCGCTTTGTGCCAAAGAGATAGTGCATGGGTTTTTATCCGATTGTTAACCGCCAAGGACACAAAGATCGCCAGAAAATCATTAAAGTGTCTTTGAAATTCTCTTGAATCGTGTTTCCTGGGCACACTTGGTGATCTTGGCGGTTCAATATCCGACTTCAATTTATCTTGCAAAACTGCTCGAAGAAGCCAACAGCGGTGTGCAGCGACCTGCGTCGAAGTCGGCATCGGCTTGTTGACCAGCCGCATCGAGTCGCCCGCCTTGAATGTCTCGTTCAATCTGGCGATCCCATTGGTCGGCACGATATTCATCGAACCATTGACCAAACCTGGCCATCTCCGCCGGCGAGAGTTGGGTGATCGCATTTTCGAGTTCATCGACGCTCATAGAATCCTCCTGTCCAGGATATTCTTTATTGTACCACGGACTAAGTTCGAGTTCTGCAGCTTTGAGGAAACCACGAATGACACGAATCTGCACGAATCATACTCAGAAGACAGTTTTACTTAACTTTCTTCAACATAAAAAGCCTTGTCGTCACAGGCAAGGAGAAAGGAAATTCGTGGCATTCGTTAGATTCGTGGTTAAAAAGTGCAAACGTCGAACGAAGGCATTTGATCGAGGGCTCGGAACGGGATGATCACGAGGGCAAGGGTTTACCCTTCGTTTCCGGCCCGAGCCGTCGGCTGCTATTTTGGCTCTCTCGGGAATGCTGAGCATCATTCTCTGCAGACTCGCGTTTTGATCTGCTGCGCTCCAGTGAGTCTCTCATCCTGATGGATATTCGTTCAAGCTGATTCGAATGTCTCCACAAGTTCTGCTTCGCGGCGCGGAGCGTCGCCACATAATCGGCCTCAAACGCAAGGCCGCCAGCTTATAGATTCCTCGTTCCAAACGGGGTACACTAGTGACGGCAATTGTCTCCTTGGGGCTAGCACGTTCTGCGCCTCGTGCCAAATCAATACCTCTTGCGCTACTACCACGCATGCCGAACATCAGGCACCCGCACTTTTCCAACACTCTCGTCGCGGTGTCTTTTGCGGGCGCAGGATACGCAATTGTTGGAGGCGCCGTGGTGCTCCTGGGATGGGCGCTGGAGCTGCCACGCTTAACGGATTGGACGAATCAAGGCATCTCGATGTTTCCCAACGCGGCCCTGTGCGGGATATTGACCGGGGCTGCCGTGTTTTTGCTCGCAACGCCGCGGCAAGCTTGGCAACAAGCATGGAAAGTGGCCGTCGCTCGGGCGCTTGCCGGATTAACGATGCTTATTGCCGGGCTCACGGTAATAGAGCACATCACCGACATCAATCTCGGCATCGACACGCTTCTTTTTGATCGGCCGTGGGGGCAAAACGCAGCCTCTGCTCCGATGCGGATGGGTGTTCCTGCATCGACTTCCTACTGCATTTTGGCTGGTGCACTTCTTCTTTCCACGTGGGGGAAACGCGAGCGGGCCGTCGCAACCTCGCTCGCGGCGTTTGCGGCATTAATCGCGTCGCTTTCGCTTACCGGCTACTGGTTTGGAGCCAATCAACTCTTCGGCATCGCGAGATTTACCGGCATTGCCTTAGTAGCCAGTACGATAATTGCCGTGTTAAGTATCGCGGTGATGGCCCTTGTGCCCGAGCATGGCGTCGTTGCCTTATTGAATCGCGATGACGCGGGGGGAAAAGTCTTTCGCCGACTCATTCTTCCCATTATCTTCGTGCCGCTGGTGCTCGGCTGGATTCGCCTCCTTGGCGAGGAAGCGGGACTCTATGACACGCAGTTCGGCACGGCCCTGCGGAGTTTTATCGAAATCATTCTGTTTTTCTTTCTGCTCTGGTGGACGGCAAGTAGTATCAGTTGGCACGCCAATTTCGCCCAATCCGCACAATCACGGCTCGCGGCGATCGTCGAGTCTTCGGACGATGCCATCGTCAGTAAGACGCTCCAAGGAATTATTCAAACTTGGAACGTGGGTGCCGAGAAAACGTTTGGTTATTCCGCGGAGGAAGCCGTCGGCAAGCACATTTCCTTGATCATACCCCCCGAGCGAATGGATGAAGAAACGCAGATTATCACCCGCGTCAAGCGTGGGGAGCCGGTCGAGCACTATGAAACGATTCGCGTCCGCAAGGACGGCGAACGCATCAGTGTCTCGCTTGCCGTGTCGCCCATGAAGAGTGCCGATGGCCGCATTATCGGCGCATCGAAAATCGCACGTGATATTACGAGCCGCAAACGGACCGAGGAGCGGCTGCGAGCCGTCGTCGAAGCCACTCCTGAGTGCGTAAAAATCGTCTCCCCCGATGGCTCCCTCGAATTTATGAATCATGCCGGGCTGTGCATGATTGAAGCCAACTCGGAAGTGGCGGTCCGTGGCGCGAGCGTTTACGAACTCATCGCGCCCGAGCACCGCGAAGCATGGATCGAGTTTCATAAGCGAGTCTGCGCGGGCGAAAAATCAACTGGGAGTTTGAGATCGTTGGCCTCAAAGGCACCCGCCGTTGGATGGAGACGCACGCGGTGCCGCTCTCGCTCCCCGATGGCCGGACCGCGCAACTTTCGGTCACCCGTGAAGTCACCGCGCGAAAGCAATTTGAACAGGAGCGTGAGCAGCTTTTGGTGAGCGAACGCGCCGCGCGGGGCGAGGCCGAACGGGCAAGCCATCTCAAGGACGAGTTCCTCGCCACGTTGAGCCATGAACTCCGCACGCCTCTCAATGCGATTGTCGGCTGGGCACAGATTCTCGATACCGACTCTGATCAGGAGGAACTCGAAGAAGGGTTGGACGCTATTCGGCGAAACGCCTATTCCCAGACGCGTCTTATCGAGGACCTGCTCGATTTGAGCCGAATTATTTCCGGTAAGGTGCGACTCGACGTGCAGTCGGTCGATCTGGCGTCCGTCATCAATGCCGCGCTCGAGTCGGTAAGGCCGGCCGCCGATGCGAAGGAAATTCGCCTCAACAAAATGATCGATCCCCATGCCGGTCCCGTTTCCGGTGATCCCACGCGGCTTCAACAAGTTGTTTGGAACCTGCTCACCAATTCGATCAAATTCACCCCGAAAGAGGGCAAGGTCGACATTATCCTCGAGCACGTCAATTCCCACCTCGAGTTGACCATTCACGACACGGGCATCGGCATCGACCCAGAATATTTACCCATCATTTTTGAGCGGTTTCGTCAGGTCGACTCCTCCACGACCCGATCTTACGGCGGCCTGGGCATCGGCCTCTCCATCGTCAAGCAGCTTATCGAACTGCACGGCGGCACGGTTCGCGCAAAGAGCGGCGGAGAAGGTCAGGGGGCCACCTTTATTATCACACTGCCTCTTTCACCCATACGCGGCAATGGGAGTCGCGAACATCCCACCGCCGCAACACATTCCAAGTTGGACTGGGGTGAACTCGACCTCGCGGGCGTTAAGGTGCTGGTCGTCGATGACGAACCCGACGCCCGCGCGCTCATTCAACGGGTGCTCTCCCAGTGCGGGGCGGAAGTCTGCACCGCGGGCTCAGCCGCGGAGGGACTCGAACAGCTTCGTTTGTTCCAACCGCACGTGCTCGTGAGTGATATTGGCATGCCCGTGACAGATGGCTATCAGTTTATTCGTGCCGTGAGGAACCTGGCTCCCGACGAGGGTGGCAAAACGCCGGCAATCGCCCTCACAGCCTTCGCCCGCTCCGAAGACCGCATGAATGCGATGCTGGCCGGCTATCAAGTTCACGTGGCAAAACCAATCGAGCCGCAAGAACTCGCGGTGACGGTTCGCACGCTGATTCGGTAGGAGGATCAAATCCTTTTTCGACGAAAGGCCGAATACAGGTAGTGGGTGGTTAAGTGTTGCTGGATTTCTGTACTTCACCACGCGATCTGAAGTGTTTCGGCTGATTGTCCACAGACCAGTTCGATATATTGACGGATTTCTTCCACGATAGCCATTGATCTGGTCTGTGTAATGTCACCTGCAAATGAAACCTGAACACCAACGGCTTCGTACGAAAATGAAATCTCGCAGCCATCAACTTCGATACGTTCATCTCCCCAGCCTTCAGATTGTCGATAGGGGATGGTTATAGGATGAAAAAGGGTCTGTAACCTGAGGAAAGTCGAAAAATTCGCCATCTGTGCGCTTGATTAGAAATTCTATCATGTCGTCCCAAGAGATTAGTTAATTGCCGCTTACCTCCACCAGCAATTCTCGCACGGTCCACTTATGGTCTGCAATCCCGTGCGCCATGGCCAGTGTTTTGCCCTTCAAAGCCTTGTGAGGGCGGCAATAGTTGTAGGCGGCAAAGAACAAATCCATAGTTGCCCGGTGGTTCTCATATTTCTAGGAGAAGGCGTAAGTGCAACGCTGCATCCGCTTGGTGTAGTTGCGGATACTGCCGTTCAGCCGCTCCCAGAGTGAAGTGCTACGTACTGCATATCGGGGGTTGCCCATCACTACGTTTCTTGATCGCTATTATCTGACACATCGTGGAAGCGCGAAGTAATCGTCGAACGCAAACGCCTGCGGGATGCCAAACCGCAGCGTCACGACCCGTGCGCTGGCGCGTGACGACAGGCATCTCGTTTGGGCAATGCTGTTTGGGCTGGTGATCGCCGTATTGATAACGTAATTCATGGCCAACGGGTTGAAATGCGGCTTGTATTTGGACTTTGAGATGCCGAGAATAGAAACATGGTCCTCCATGGTCGGATTGAACACGGGGCGGTTGTCTTGACCGACAAGGTCTCGTTGCCTGATGGTGCCGAGGTAACGGTTATTGTCCAGCCGCATGGCGAACCTACTTCGCCTGAATGTGAGCAGCGAGTGAGATTGCCACTCGTCTCGTCGAAGCAGCCGGGCAGTCGTCCCCTCACTGCGGATCGTATTGCGAAAATCCTGGACGACGATGACTTACCTGGCTGACGTAAATTTCTGGCTGGCGATCACCTTCGAATCGCATGTCCATCATGCTAGTGCCAAGCAATGGTTCGAGCAGTTGTCCTTGTCCGACGGTTGCGCGTTTTGCAGATTGACGCAGCAAGGCTTCTTACGACTGGTGACCAACCCCAAAGCCTTTGGCGATGAAGCCGTGACGCTTGTCGAAGCGCCGCTCGCCTATTGATTCAGTTTGGTCGGCTTTCCAGTGTAGCGGAACGTCGATGCCCCCGATTCGCCGGCGATAAGTTCTTCGGTGGCATGCACGCGAACCGTGGAAGCACCGCTCAACGTGACGTCCAACGGGTCGGCCTCGCCGGTGAACTGGCAGCCGCTCACTCCACTGAGTTCGAGCTCGAAGTTTTCCCCCGACACGCCGCTCAACGTTGTTCACGAGGCCCCGCTGCCGATCAATGCATTCAATGTCGGGAAGTCACCTCTTTATTGGCACAAAAAATGTATCCCTGAGCATCTATTCCCGGGGGGCGAACGGCCTTCCGCTCTCGATCCACATGCGTACACTCTGAATCCTACACAGCCACTGCAGGAGGTTCGCTGCTTCTCGAACGACCAGCACTTCGATTGAAGCCGCATAGGTCGACGGATGATTGCCTTTCTACGCGATAACTTTTTTATTGGCATCGCCTTTGCTTAGCATAATCATGCGTTCTAAAACCATGCGTTCTCAGCATTCTGATGACTCGTGAGTTATCAAAATGTTAGATCACCTTTTGGGCGGCGGTTTTTTCCTGCCAGGAGTCTGCAGTGGTACAGATGTCCCGCCTACTTCCCCAGGTCAAGAATAAAACCCTGCGTGCCATTGCAAGATATTCGACGCCGCGCAAGTTGATGAATTTGGCGCGGGTGATTCACGAACGCCGCAATCGGGTGCTTACGCCACGGTCGCTCCCCTACCGCGCCAACATCGACGTCACCAACGCCTGCAATCTTCATTGCACGTTCTGTCCTACCGGCCAAAAGCACTACGGCCGCAAGGTAGAAATTATCTCCGTCGATCGGGTCAAGCAATTTCTCGATCAAATCGGCGACTATCTTTATCTGGCTCACCTGTTTCTGTGGGGCGAGCCTTTACTGCATCCGCGGATCGGCGAGATCGTCTCGCTCATTCATAAGCGAAGAATTTTCACCGAAATCTCGACCAACCTGAACATAG
>JBGTEU010000231.1:0-2692 GCA_041747595.1 Bythopirellula sp. | reverse complement strand
CGTTTCGGCCTTGGACGAGCGATCAAGTCCCTTTGCTCGCTGAGTGGATTGCTGCGAACGCAAAACCGTTCGCATTGCTCGAAGAGGCTACGCAACGGCCCAAATGGTGGTCTCCCTCACCTTCATTGTTGGATAAAGACTATGAAGGAGCAATTCGGGTTTTGATCCCCGATGTGCAAAGTTTACGGAGTGTCGGTCAAGCATTCGGTATAAGAGCGATGTGGCACGCTGGAGAAGGCCGACGTGAAGCGGCGTGGTCCGATTTGCGTACCACCTTGCGATTTGTACGCGTTGGCTCGAAGCGAGATACCATCGTCGATCAATTGATAGCCATCGCAATCGATAATATGGCTCTCGATCGAATCGTGGCCTTGCTGCAACAAGATGAATCCGATGTCACGTTCTCGCGTCAAGTGTTGGATCATTTGATGTTGCTGGAAAATCCGAGTGACATGCCGAAAGCTTATGACCAAGGCGAGCGCATGATTTACGCTGACACGGTAATTATGTTGTCACTGAAAAAAACGCCCCTGCAAGAACTCGGGTATGATCTTTCCGCAAAAGCCTTTGAAAGCCTTACTGACCTAAGATTGGATTGGAACCATGTTCTCCGTGAAGGCAACCATTGGTACGATCGCTTGGTAGATATTAGTAAGAAACCGAAACGCCAAGATCGTATTGCTGAGTTTAAAGTTTTTGAAAACGATCTGTCGAAACTAGGGTCCACTCTCGACAGTCCGGGCCGCTGGACGGGTAGCTTATTTAGCATCCAAGCCCGTTCGGCTATTTTGTCCGACTCACTGTTGAACATGATGCTGCCGGCGGTTCCATCGGCAATGGAAGCTGAAGACCGCGCGGTTGTAATGCTCGATCTCACCCGCGTGGCGGCAGCGCTGGCCGTCTATCGGGCCGAGCAGGGGGAATATCCCGAGAAGCTCGCTGCGCTCATGCCCAGCGTGATCGATAAAGTGCCCGACGATCTCTATTCAGGATCACAGTTCCTCTATGAACGAAAACCCGATGGCGGCTACCTTTTGTATAGCGTGTTTCAAAATGGCACGGACGAGGGAGGCACGGATCGTAGCGGGAAAATTGTGGAGGGAGAATGGGTCGAAGAGAATGATGAAGATGTCAACTTCGGTGAGGGCGATCTCGTGATCCGCGTGCCAATCCCGAAATTTGAATTGCCGCCCCCGCCGGATTTCTTGAGGTGACAATCCCTGGGCTTCTTTCCAAATGCTAAACAAAAACCTTCCTGCCGCGCATCATTTCTGCTGAGCAGAACGTGTTACAACAGGGAATCATGGAACCTGACGAAAAAACTCCCAAGAGGCGGCCGTGGCTGTTGCGCGGCTTGTTGGTTATGTGCGCACTATTTTGTTGGTTTCTATTCCAACTCTTCGGCCCCAATCCGACGATCATCGTCTCCGAAGAAACCACGGTCATTACCTCGCCATTGCGGGCCGACGGGCTGCCCGACTATCAGCGGCACTGGCGGGACGTGGGTCGCGAAGGGGTGACGCACGAAAATAACGGGGCCGTGCTGTTCTGGCAGGCGATCTGGCCGGGAGAGTTGCGACCGCAAGATTGGCGACCGATGAGCGAAGCACTGGGGTTTGAGCGCATCCCCAATTCCGCGGAGGCCCTGCAAGACCCCTACCACAAACTGGTGCGGGAGCTCATCGGCTTCTGGCTCACGGAGCAATACCAGGCCGGCCTGTCGAACGAAGAATCCGACGCCCTCTTGAACCCCGCGAATCAAGCGATCATTGTCGAAACAACGGCAGACGAAATTGTGGGCCACGCCATGAGCCGGCCCTGGACCAGCGAACAAGTCCCGCCGCTGGCCGATTGGGTCGCCAGGAACGAAAATGCGCTGGATTTGTTGAGAGAGGCTACGAAGCGACCCAAATGGTGGTCGCCCTCGCCGTCGCTGGTGGGCGATGAGTACGAAGGGGCCATCGCGATTCTTCTTCCCGGGGTGCAAAGTCTCCGTGGCGGGGCACGGGCTTTATCCCTGCGGGCGATGTGGCACGCGGGTGAAGGCCGCCGCGAGGAAGCGTGGAACGATCTCAAGGCATGTTTTCAGTTCGCCCGCTTTTGCGCTCAGGGCTTCACGCTGATCGAGCAATTGGTCGCGATCGCCATCGACGGCATCGCCTTAAATCGTACCGTGGTCCTGCTGCAAACCGGCGAGCCCGATGCCGCGTTTGCCCGGCAGGTCCTCAACGATCTCAATGCCTTGAAGTTGCCTTGTGACATTGTCATGTCGTTTGATAAAGGCGAACGAGCTTTCTTTGCCGACACGGTCGTCATGCTGTCCCAAGATGCTGATTCGCTCGAAGACCTCGGCGTCGGTGGCGGTTTCAATTTACTAAACTACATTCGGATCGACTGGAATCCCGTCCTGCGGACAGGAAATCACTGGTACGACCGCCTGGTCGAGGCCGCCCGCAAACCGACTTGTGAACAACGCACTGCCGCATTCGATCAATTCGAAGACGATCTCACAACAGTCGCCGAAAGTGTTACGAGTCCTGGCCGACTTGCCGCCAGTGTTTTTAGTGCCGGCGCCCGCTCAAGTGTGGTCGCCGACGTCATGATGAGCCTCATGCTGCCGGCACTCAATGCGGCGATGAAAGCCGAGGAACGCGCGCAAACATGGCTTGATCTCACCCGCGTGGCCGCGGCG
>JBGTEU010000230.1:0-3473 GCA_041747595.1 Bythopirellula sp. | reverse complement strand
CGTGCATTTGATCGTCGATGTAGTTGCGATAACCCCAAACTTCGTCAACCGTTGGGCGAGAAAGCATCCCCCGACGCTCGCGTGGGAATTGATCTCCAAGAGCGTTGTAATAGGAATTAAAAAGATACGCATAGGTATCTTCTGGGGGACAATACTGTTGCTTGTTACCCAAGACAAACGTTTCGAAAAACCAGGTCGTATGGGCAAGATGCCATCGGATGGGGCTGACATCGGGCATCGATTGTATACAACAGTCTTCAGCGGTAAGCGACTCGCACAATTGTTGCGTAAACGATCGGACACGCGAATACCGGCTGGCTAATGACGAGGGCTCTTGGGCCTTCGGGGCGACCACAGTGCTCATGCATCTAGTCCTCAAGCTGATCGAATCGTCGATGATTTCGGAAGTTCCAAGTGAAGCACGGCAAAATACTGCCGTGGATCCGTCCAAACCTTCTGCAATTGAAAACCGGAGCGTCCGGCCATCGAGGCAAAGCCGTCAATGGTATATTTATGGGAGTATTCAGTGTGAATCGTCTCTTCCTTTTCGAAACTGAAGTCGATGCCGTTTAAGTGAACTACTTGCTTGCACCGGCTCACCAGACGTATGTCAACACAATGATTAGCCTCGTCGTAGCACGCTCGATGAGCAAATTTTTTGAGATCGAAATTCGCGTCCAACTCCCGATTTACGTGCCGAAGCAAATTCAGGTTGAACTCGGCCGTAACACCCGCCGCGTCGTTGTAGGCCGCCTCGACCACGCGGACATCTTTTTGAAGGTCGATGCCAATTAATAAGCTTCCGCCCGCGCCACACACTCTCGCGACGTGTCCCAACAGTTCGATAGCTGCTCGGATTTCAAAATTTCCAATCGTGGACCCAGGAAAGTAAACGGCTCGGTGAGTCAGTGATTGAGCGGAAGCTGGCAATCTGAACGGTTGAGTAAAATCACCACGTACTGGAAGGATTTCTATGCGTGGATACATACGTCGGAGACGATTGGCCGTTTGCTGCAAATGTTGACCTGAGATATCCACGGGCACGTAAGCCACGGGACGGCGAAATTGAGCTAAGAGCAGTTCGGTTTTGATGCTACTGCCACTGCCAAGTTCGACAAGCATCACTCCTTCGCCGAGCGCGGTTGCCATCTCGGCGGCGTATTCACGCATAATGGCGAGTTCGGTCCGCGTGACATAGTATTCCGGTTGTTCAGAAATTGTGTCGAACATTTGCGAACCGCGCATGTCATAAAGATATTTGCAGGGAATTCGCTTCTGAGCTTTAGACAGGCCTGCGATGACATCCGTCAGAAACATCGCGTTCGCAGAGCGTGGAGCGACCTGCTTGGATAGCAAACACTCAGGCATATATTACTCCTCTATGGAATTCGCGTATTCCTGACGCGTCCCAAGTACCGGCGTAAAGTCCCCGTAAAAAACCTTGAAATTCGCTCATCTCACGTCAGTTCTAGATGTCACCTACCGGGCCCGGTAGAAGCAAATGGCGTTCCAGAGCGGTCGAGAGGGGATTTGCGGATTTATTTGTTCGCCTGCTTCGCCCAACTATCTCGCAGAGTCGCGGTGCGATTGAAAACCGGCTTTTCTGGTGCCGAGTTAACGGGGTCGACGAAGAAATATCCGAGGCGCTCAAATTGATAGTGCTCTCCCGGCAGCGCATTGAGCAACGAGGGCTCCAGTTGCGCGGTGGAGAGCACTTCTAAAGAATCAGGATTGATATTATCGAGGAAGGTGCCCCCCTCGGGGGCTTCATCGGGGTTTTCCGCGCGGAACAAATGGTCGTACATCCGAACCTCGGCGTGGATCGCGCTCGCCGCGGAGACCCAGTGGATCGTCCCTTTGACCTTGCGGCTGTGGTCGGGGTCGAAGGTACAGCGAAGTTCCGTCACCTTTCCCGCGGCATCTTTGATGACTTCGTCGCATTTGATGATCCCCGCAAAGCGCAAACGGACTTCGCCTCCCGGTTTGAGGCGGAAGAATTTCGAGGGGGCGTCTTCCATGAAATCCTCTTGCTCGATGACAATCTCGCGGGTGAGGGGGACGACGCGCGTCCCCGCCGCAGGTTTTTGCGGATGATTGGGTGCCTCGAGTTCGATCACCTTGCCAAGGTCGATGTTGGTGAGCACTACCTTGAGCGGTCTCAGCACGGCAAGCGCCCGTGGGGCGCGCTCGTTGAGATCCTCGCGGATCGCATCTTCGAGCCAGGCCATGTCGATCGTGCTGTTGAACTTGGCGACCCCGATTCGCTCGCAAAAGCCTTGAATCGCCTCGGCCGTGTATCCCCGCCGCCGCAGGCCGCGAATCGTAAGCATCCGCGGGTCGTCCCATCCCGAGACGTGCTTCTCGGTGACAAGCTGCAGCAGCTTGCGTTTGCTCATCACCGCGTAGGTGAGATTGAGTCGGGCGAATTCAATTTGTTGGGGGTGATGAATACCGAGGGCTTCGCAGAACCAATCGTAGAGCGGGCGGTGATTCTCGAATTCTAGCGTGCAGATCGAATGGGTAATCCCCTCAATGGAATCGCTTTGGCCGTGGGCGTAATCGTACGACGGATAAATACACCACTTGTCGCCCGTGCGGTGGTGATGGGCATGCTTGATGCGATACATAACGGGATCGCGAAGATTGATGTTCGACGCAGCCATGTCGATCTTCGCCCGCAGGGTTCGCGTTCCGTCGGGGAATTCCCCGTTCCGCATCCGCGCAAACAAATCGAGATTCTCCTCCACGGTCCGTTCACGGTAGGGACTGTTCTTGCCGGGATCGACAAGCGTACCGCGATATTCGCGCATCTCGTCGGCGGTGAGATCGCAGACGTACGCTTTCCCCCCCTTGATGAGTTGCACCGCCCAATCATGGAGCTGCTCAAAATAATCCGACGCAAAGAATAACCGATCTTCCCAGTCCCCCCCCAGCCAGCGCACGTCGTCGAGAATGGAATCGACGTACTCTTGTTCTTCTTTGGTGGGATTGGTGTCGTCGAACCGCAGATTGAACTTGCCGCCGTATTGGCGTGCGAGCCCCGCGTTCAGGCAAATGCTCTTGGCATGGCCAATGTGGAGATAGCCGTTCGGCTCCGGGGGAAACCGCGTGTGGACCTGTCCGTCGTTTTTGCCGACGGCCAAATCGGCGTCGATGATTTGTTCGATAAAATTCCGCGAAGCGGCTTGCGCTTCGCCGGGAGTCGGTTCGTTCGACATCGGTGTTCCTAGATCCATTCCTGAAACAGGCATAGAGCTCGTTCGGTAGGGTTGTATTCGGCAGAAGCGTACTTTAACAAATCCTAGCTAATTCTAGGTAGGCGATTATCTGAGACCACTCCCGTGGCGAAATGGTTCGATAAGTCGCATTGCTTTTCAGCAGCGAGATTATCACAATATCGCCACAAGATGCAGTTTTTTTAAGTTCATCACGAGACGCCAGACATGATCGTCACAAACACGGAAACAATAGCG
>JBGTEU010000229.1:0-6522 GCA_041747595.1 Bythopirellula sp. | reverse complement strand
CCAAGTTTTCGAGTGGAAGTGCCATGGCGCGTGTCTACATAGAGACTTCGATAGTCAGTTACTTGAAACAACGTCCCAGCGGACAGGTCATTGCTGCCGCGCGTCAATTGCTTACTCGAAAGTGGTGGGATTTTGAACGGGAAAAGTATGAACTGCGCACATCGCAGTACGTGCTCGATGAAGCCGGAAAAGGTGATCCAAGCCTGTCTGCGGAACGCCTGCAATCACTCTCCGGAATCCCTCTACTTGGGCTGCCCGACGAGATCCCCGAACTCGCCACAGAGATACTTTCGCGTGCCATTCTACCTGCGACAGCTCAACTGGATGCCTTGCACATTGCCGCGACGGTATACCATGAACTAGAATATCTTTTGACGTGGAATTGCACGCACATTGCCCATGCCACAATTCTACCACGAATCCGAGACCTTTTGTTAGAACTTGGCTACCCAATGCCCATCATCTGCACACCCGAAGAAATGGTTGGCGAAGATGAACTCGAAGACGAATGATAAAGACGCCACGATTCAGGAACTCCACCGCATCAGACGCGAAATCGCGGAAAAGTTCCGAGGTGATTTACGTGCAATTAACGCTGATGCCAGAACCCGAATGGAAAAATCTGGTCGTATGATCGCACATAAGGAACAACCTCAAAGTGGAGAGGCGAAGCCCAAAGCCTCATGACTCGCTCAATGGCGGCTAGGAACCCGTCTTGCCTCACGGCACCACCGCCACCGTGCCGAATTGCCGGAAGTGATCGTCGAACGCGAACGCCGTCTGAATGCAGATCCGCTCGATCCCGACGCGGCTTGTGCAATCACCTTATCAACTTATCATACTCCGCATGGGTGCCTATCCACACCCACACGTAGTCTGAACCATCCTCCACTGCAAGTGCACGATAGTTGAGACCTACTCGCGCTGACCAGTGTTTGCCGAGCTGCTTGAACTGCAAGGAGGGGTGACGCATATCTTGCTTAAGAAGATCGAAGTTCTTACGAGCCAACTGCTGAATCTCTTTGGGGAGAGCGTCGAATCGCTTCCAGAATTCAGGCGTCGTTCGATGCACTTATAGTTCTCGTAGCTCGCCTTGTCGCTTTGCCGCTTGGGCTTCTTTCAAGAGGAAGTCCAATTTGCCCGCGGCGGAATCCCGCTCGATTTGCTGGTCCCAGTTTTGCCAGTCGCGCTGGGCAATCCACTCCCGGAGTCGAGCGAAGTCATCACTCGAAAGGGATTCAATTTCGGCTTGTATTGCTTCGATCCGGGTCATGATCACGCCTTGCGAAACAGTCCTTATCGGACACAGTCACTACTTCCATTCAAGCACTGGAGTTATAACTGGTCAAGTCAAACACTCGTCTTGTTCCAAGCCGTGAGTTTTTGGTGGGTCTAGCCCCCACTACCGCAAACCACCCGCGGAGGAATTCATCGCCCCGGGGCCGGGGGGTGCGTTGGCTACGCCGGGCTTCGATTCGCGCGGGAGCGACGATCCTGCACGCTGGATCTCCGCGGTGAGGCCGCCGATGGTGTACGTGCCGGGAATCACGATTGGCTCGGTGGGATTCTGAGGCGAATAGATTGCGAGCAACGGAATTTGCTGGGCGCCCAATTCTTGCAGTTTTGCTGACACCTCGGGCGAGGAATCTTGATGGGTCCAATCGGCGACGAGCGTGTAGACGTTGTTCTCCTTAAACACCTGCGCCATCGCGTCGGTTTTGAGCACCGTCTTTTCCATGACTTTGCAGGTTGGGCACCAATCGGCCGTGAAGTCGATCACGACCGTCTTGCCACTGGCTAACAGCCATTCGAGTTTCCGAGCGCTGTACGGTTGCCAGGGTTCATTCCGGACGGTGTACTCACCAGTGCCCGTTGCCATCAGTTCTTCAAATCGGGCGTCGGCAAGTCGGTTGGCGTCGCGCGTGAAACGTTGTTCAAGAATAGGCGACAACCAATAAAACGCGATCAGGCCAATGACCGAACCCATCACGATTCCTTCGCCGAGGGCATTCCAACGCCGGTTGGCGGGGGCCGTCAGCGGAACGCGGCCAATCCACCAACAAACAAGCCAGATGCCAAACAGGAACGCCACGGTCGGCACAATGAAGTGCGGCTTGAGCAAGGTGAGCAAGTAGACCACGGTGCCAATCAGCACGAAGCCCATGAATTCCTTGAAGGTGTTCATCCACTCACCCGGCTTGGGGAGGAATCGAATCATTTGTGGAAACGCACCAATAAGCAGGTAGGGACTCGCCATGCCAAGACCGATGGCAAAGAACACGGAGAGAATCTCAGACGGGCTGCGGTTCATGACGCCGACCAGGGCGGTTCCCATGAATGGTCCCGTGCAGGGGGTGGCGAGCAACGTGGTGATCGTTCCCTTGGCGAACGCCCCTTCGTAACCTTCCTTGCGGCCGATATCGGTGACTTTGCTCGTGCCAATAAAGCCAGGAATCGGAATCTCCCAGACTCCCAAGAAGCTGAGCCCCATCGCAAACACGACCGAGGCCATCGCGATATTAAACTCGGCGTATTGGAACAATTGACCCCATCCCAGTTGGAACATGATCGACAACATGGCCAACAGCATGAAGACGCTGATCATCCCCAGGGCGTACCAAAGATTGAGCGCAAAGATTTTCCAACGGTTTTGGCCCGCCTGTTCGATGAAGGCGAACACCTTGAGCCCTATCACGGGTAACACACAGGGCATGACGTTCAGAATCAAGCCCCCCAGAAACGCGAGCCCCAACAGATACAAAAACGATTCGTTGACAGCCGACTGCACGACAATCGGTTCGGTCGGTGTTTCCGGGTCGACGGGCCGGGCCATTGCTGGCGCGGCGATGGCAGCTTGGGATTCGGTTGGCGGCTCGGAAACCGGTATCGGAGCGTTGGTCTTGAACGATGCCCCGGCAGGGAGGGAAACCCCGGTCCCCAACTCGGCCGAAAACTCGTGATCGAATGGCGTGCAGATTTGCGGATTGCAGGCTTGGCCGGTAATCTTGCCGGTGATGGTGAGGCTCTCTGGATCGACGCCGTCGGCGAGTTCCACGGGCGCAAACCAAGTCACGCTTCCGGAATGCTCGCGCATTTCGAGGCCGGTCCAAATTTCCTCATCGACGTGGGTCTCGGGTGGCGTGACGGGCTGCCAATTGCCGGCCTGTCGGACTTGGTCTCCGCTGGCGAGTGTGATCGTCGTCGCGAGTGGTCCGCCGCCGCCATCAGGAAGCGAACCTTGATCGACCGCGTAGAGATGAAAGCCGTCGGCAATCTTGACGGTCACGAAAACGAGCGCCGGGCGATCGTCCTCGGCAGGCGTGAACTCGGCCGTCACCTTGACTTCCGCTTCGCGATTGCCAAAACCGCCCGCGGGACCGCCGAAACTGTCAGGAAATTGAAATTGCGCAGCAGCCAGTGTGGGCAGCACAAAGAACAGCCCGCACAGCAAGAGCCGCTGACGAAGAAACAAAGCGTAAGTTGCAAACATCCCTTTTTGGTCCTTGCATGACTAAACCCCCGCACGCGTCAAATCCTAGAGCGGAATCTATCTATTCTAACAAGGCAGGAAAAGACCGACCACAACCGGTTTCGACCACGGAGAGAGTAAATGACTCTCCCGAATGCCGGGTAAGCTAGCATCTTTACGTTGAGAAGGAGGTCTTTGTTCAGGGTTACGGTCCGCCGCTGTCCGCGGGGTGAAATGGGCCCTCTCCGCCTTGCTGACCGAGAGATTTGAGCCGCGAGGCCAGTTCGTCAAGCCGCTTTTGGGTGGTTACCGCATCCGCGAATTCACGCCGCTCGACGAATAACCATCGCAGCCAGTTGGTCGCCGCGGCGACAACACCACCAGCGTCGTAGGCGGCCACGGCGTGTAATTCCTCGGGCGTTAATGGGTGGTATTTTGTGTATGTCTTGAGACACATTTGCCAAATTTGCGAATCACCCCCCGCCAAACTTCCCACTAGGCGGGCGACGTCCCCGGCAAGGGAATCAATCGCTGCGGCGCCGAAATCCACGACGCCCGTCACTTGGTTGCCCGTGAATAAGAGATTCCCTTTGTGTACGTCCCGCAAACACCACTGCAAACGCGTGGGAACTGCCGTGGCGCGCTCAACGGCATTGAGAACAACAGGCAACACTTGCGCGATGTCGGCTAACACTTGCTGGGCCGTTTCCCGTAGCTGGGTTCTAGGAGCGGCACGTGTTGCTTGTTCGAGTTGTGCGAGAAGTCCTTCACGAAGCTGCATGAGAAGTTTGCGCCGCTTTTGCAGTCCGGGCGCTGGGCCAAACTTTGGCAATGAGTAACTGGCCGCTACGATATGAAAGCGGGCGAGTGTTTCCATGCCGCTGGCCATTTGTTCGGGTGTGTATGCCTCTCGAGTTTGACCAGGCAGCCAATGCGAGAGCTCCCAAAGGTGTCCCTCGATCGTGAAAAATGTTTCACTCGCAATCGTTGGCCGTGGGAGTGGCACGATTCTCAAACCGGCACTGCAAACGTGGGTGATCAAGCCGTGAATGGCAGTAAGTTCCTTGGCCGTGGGATGAACCGTCGGCCATTGCCGCAGGCAGAAGTGCTCGTTGCCTTGCGTGACTTGCCAAAGCTTGGCACCGCTGAGTCCTCCCGGAATTGCGCACGTTTGGACTGCGCGAAGCTCGAGCGGAGTCAGCCATGCCGCCAACGTCTTTTTTAGTTCGTCGTTTTCCAGATTCATTTCGCTGCGTCCACCATGCTACACACGATCCAAATCTTCTCAGCCTGCGCAATTTTTACAGGAGATCGCGGAGGAAGCAGAGACTTGTCTAGTCCCGGAAGTAATTCTGGTCCCATGCGGATGATTTGAAGAATAGTTATCGCCACTCATTCTCACCGATTCATGTGTGATTATCGTGGAGTCAAGCCTTCCTTCTCTGCTGCCTCTGCTTCCTCCTCTTAAATTTCTCCTGTTAAAGGATTTCGTTGCGGCAACAGACCGCGCTGGTGGAACCGTGGCCTGCCGGCCTCGGCTATTATCCTGCACTTTGCCGTGGGAGAGCACCAGGGTATGCTTATAGCTGCATTTGAAACTCATTAGCCGAAGTCCATGAAACTGATCGTCGCGGTTATTCAGCCGACCAAGCTCGACCTTGTGCAGAAAGCCCTCAAACGGATAGGCGTTACCCGTCTGACTGTTTGTGATGCGATGGGCTTTGCGCGCCAACGAGGTCAGTCGGAAACCTACCGCGGCAACGAGTACGCCACCAATTTGCTCCGCAAAGTGGAACTGGAAATCGCGGTGAATGACGACTTTGTCGACCGTACGGTTGACTGTCTGCTGCAGCTTTGCCGGACGAGTACGGAAGGCACCATCGGCGACGGCAAGATTTTTATTCTGCCGATGGAAGAGGCCATCCAAATGAGCGACGGTGGCCGCGGGCCCGGTGCAATTTAAACGGGCAATTTAAACGGTGATGGGGGGTAAGCGATGGACGTGGTGCTTTTGAGTCGCGATCTGATGCTCCTTGCCCGCGTGGAGGGGGCGGCCCGCAAGCTGGGGCTGACGATGGTGAACGCCAACTCTGCTAACGACTGCATTGAGCTCGCCGGCAATCAAGCAGCGAAGGCGATTGTCATTGATCTGCGCCTGCCAGCCCTGGAGATCGGCAATTTGGTGAGCCAACTTCGCGAGGTTGGCGGCGAAAAACTCTTGATCATCGCCTGTGGGCCCCACGTGCAAGAAGCGAATCTCACGGCAGCCCGGGAAGCCGGCTGTGACGTTGTCGCCACTCGTGGGCAATTCGAACGCGACGCGGAAACGATTCTCAATCGCTGCTTGGCCGCGTACAAGGCTTGATGGCGTGTCAGCTGGGCGGTACGTGCCCAATCGTGCTCAAGTCTTCCGGGTCGTCGTTGACGACACTCGGCACGCCGCTGGGGTGATCGACCAACTCGGGCATCGTTTGGGGTTGCTCGGTGGCCTCGATCACGATTTCATTCATCTCGGTGGAATCGACGTGCAGCCGCAGCAACAGATAGATTCCCACGCTCGCGGAAAAGAGGTAAGCCAGTGGAAAGGCGGCGGCCACCGACGCGAGCATCCGCTTCCAAAAGTGGATCGATTGCTCGGCGAGCGCTGCGCTTCCCTCCAAAGTTGGCGTGACATTCCCGGGCACGGGTTGGGAGACAAGTTGGGTCATCCGTTCGCTCCCCGCGCCCCAACTGATGGCCCAATCGGTGAGGTGGTTTCCAGCGGCGGCAAATCCCGAGACGACGAGTTGGCCGAAGATTCCGAAGAGCGTGGCCACGGCGATGTAAAACACGAGCCGCAAGGGACGCTGGTAAATGTACGCCGCCGTTCGGCTGGCGGCATCGAAGGCGTCGCTCCGCTCGACGGCAATCGTGGCCCACATCAGCGGCCAGCCAAACCAGAGAGCCACGAGCACAATGGCGAGCAGAACCCCCCAAACCAGCAACAAACCCCACAGCAAGCCCGCCACGAGAGCGAGCAGATTCAAGCGAATAAGAATCCCCAACAGCGCGAG
>JBGTEU010000228.1:0-7292 GCA_041747595.1 Bythopirellula sp. | reverse complement strand
CGAATTCTGGGGCGAGGACGGTTTGTGCGGCGCGGAATTTCACGTCGCCGAGCTTCACCACCGTCATTCGGCCGTGAAATTGATCTCCGACGAAATCAAGGCGTCGCCGGGCGACATCACCATCGTGGCATGCGGTCCGCTCAGCAACATTGCAACCGCGATTCAACGTGAGCCTGACTTAGCGACCCAAATTGGCCACCTGATCGTCGTGGGTGGCACGTTGGGGGGACCCGGGAATGTCACGCCTGCCGCCGAGTTCAACATCTTCTGTGATGCCGACGCGGCCCGCTCCGTGTTTCTAGCCCCCATGACGACGACGTTGCTACCGCTCGACGTCACCTCAAGAGTCGTGCTGCGTTACAGTTTGCTCGACCAACTTCCCAAGTCCTCGACCCGCCTGGGACGCGTGTTGCGGGCGATTCTGCCGGGGGCCTTTTTGGCCTCGCATCAACGCCTGGGAGTCGAAGGCCTGTTGGTCCCCGAAGCAGTGGCGATCGCCGCTCTTTTGCATCCCGAGTTGCTGACGACCGAGCAGCGGCACTGCGACGTGGAACTCAACGGGGAACTCACCCGGGGAGCCACGGTCATTGATCGCCGCCGCAATTCACTTCATCGGGCAAATATGGACGTGGTCACCGACATCAATGTCGAGGCCACGGTGGACTGCATCTTGCGAGCTTTGCAGCGAGCGTAAGATGACGGCACTTACTTGGGCGGAGTCGCGCTCGGATCGGTCCAGCGCATGATGTCGACGTGGGTCGTCATCAATTGCCCGTTGCGGAAAAGCTCCACGGGTATGCGTCGGCCAATTTCAGTGCGTTTGACAAGGTTAATGAGGTGCTCGTCGTTGTCGACGAGCATCCCGTCGAATCGCAAAATAATGTCGTCGACCTGGATGTCGGCGAAACTGGCGGGCGAGCCCACGGTGATGTTCGTCACCCGTGCCCCCGTAAGACGGGTGAGCCCCACGCGCTGTGCTGAGGCCACGTCAAAACTGCGGTCGAGGGCCACGCCCAGAAAGCCACGCTCCACGAGACCGTTGTCGATCAACTGCCGCATGATCCGCACGGCGATGTTTATCGGAATCGAGAATCCAATTCCCTCGTTGCCGCCTGAATTGCTGGCGATGGCGGTGTTCATACCGATCACCTCGCCACGCAAATTCACGAGCGGTCCGCCACTGTTACCGGGGTTGATCGCGGCATCGGTCTGCAAAAAATTCTGGTAGAGCACTTCGCCCTCGCCGAGATCCAAGTTCGACCGGCCCTTGGCGCTAATAATGCCGCGGGTCACGCTCCGCTGCAAATTAAATGGACTGCCGAAGGCGAGCACCACGTCGCCGATTTCCATGTCGTCGCTGTTACCGATGCGAGCGGGCACCAAATTCGGAGCGTCGACCAACATCACAGCCACGTCAGTTTCTCGGTCGCTCCAAATTTTCTTGGGATGAAATTGCCGTCCGTCGGCCAGTTCCAGCGAGATGAGCTTTTCGTCGGAATGCTTGATCACGTGACGGTTGGTAAGGGCATAATCGGCTCCTTGATATCGTACGAGCAGCGCAGAGCCTGCTTCCTCGGAGCTACTACGCAACCGATATTGGGGCAGGGGGCTTGCTTCGATGTGAACCACCGACGGCGACACAAGCCGCACGACCCGCTTGAAAATTCCCAACTGTGCGTCGAGAGTTTGCACATCTTCGGCGAGTTGCGCGAATTCTTGCTCGCGCTCGCTGAGTGCGCCGGGATTAAGTTCTGGCTGTTGGCCAAAGCTTGTCAAGCAGAGCGCCGCGAACGAAAACCAAGCACCAACGATCGCGACAAACCACGGGGTTCCAGAGCGCATATATTGCTTCTCCATGAGGAACACGGGAATCGCTCAGGCTTTCTCGGAGGGGAAATGCGTTTTAGCTTTCCAAATCACTATACGACATATCGCTGTCGATGAAAGTGGCCCAACTGCCACCGACGCTGCCGCCTGCTTCGGCGGCTCGCTGGCAATCGATGCAGGTCATCGCATAGGGCAGGGCGGTCAAACGGGCCAAGGGGATTTTGCCTTCGCAAACCTCGCACTGGCCGTAGGCACCTTGACGCATCCGTTCCAGGGCATTCTCGATTTGAGCCAACTCGCGGCTTTCGACTTCGGCCAGTTGCGAACTGATTTCGTCCTGGGCTGCGTCCAAGGCCGCATCGACGACGTCGCCGCCGGACTGCTCAGCCATGCTCTTGAGCAAGCTTAAATCCCCAGCTAACGCCCTGCGCAAAGCGTCACGGCGTTGGACCAAGAGTGCACGCAATTTGAGGATTGAATCTTTTCGAGCCATAATGATTACCTTGCCGGTTAGCCGCGACGTCTTGCATCCCTGAATTTGCCTCTGTCGTTGTTCACGTCCGTCACGGTGCCACTTCTCTGTTGCTTCCCAACGATGCCAGATCCGATCGGCAGTCCGCCAGGTTCCAAGTGATCTTCGCCCCCTCTGCAGGGGATATTACGCGAGTTGCACCGTAACTATAGTACGTGTCCCAATCTTTTGAGGTCGAAGCAATGAAAAATCCTGCTTTTCAACCGGCGCCAAAGTTAATGTTCAAACGCAAATCTTTTCCAAATAATGACTTGCGCAATATCCAGATGCATCGGGTAGAAGCCTCAGCCAGCATCGGTAAGTCGCTTTGAGATTGGACAGAATGCCGCGAATGGTAAACCCTGTCAAAACTCGCAATCGGTCAGGCTGTCGTCCTTCGGCTTCGACGCACTTTCGATAATCGACTTTCCGCTCGACTCGGTGCATCCTTTTTTTGCTACAACCCTCAAAATTTGCCTTTTCTTGACGGACCTCTCGCTCCACGAGCCAGATTGCAAGTAGCCGCCAAATGAGCAACTTACGTCGATTTCAGCATTTTGCACCTATTCCGTGAACTAACCTTGCATACGGCAAGAAATGTCCCTGGGAAGTCCTCCCGCCACTCAGGGCCACCGAAGTCCCCGCTAGCGAACCTCCATAGATCCCTTTATGACCACCCTGCTGAGCGACCAATCCGCGACGTTCAATCAGTTGAGTGGCCCCTCCTGCGCACTTCGGTTGAAGGTTACACAATCAGGCGGGCTGATTAACCAATTCGATTTGCCAGAAGGCAAGTGCACAATCGGATCGAGTCCGAGTTGCCAGATTCAGTTAACCACGACTTACGCCCGTCCTTTGCAATGCCTGATCGTGCGTAAGGGCCAAGAGATCACCGTGACGCGGTGGGCGGCCGGAATCTTACTCAACGACGTCGAATTCGTTTCGGCTCCGTTCCGCGTTGGCGATTTCCTGAAGGTTGGTAACGTGCAGTTGGAGCTTGTCTCGCCGGAGACTGAGAACGGCGCGCCCGAGCCCGAGAAAAAGTCCCCCGTCACGTTGCTCGAAGAAGTCGAAGCCAAAGTTGCGGCCGCGGTCGACCCCATCAATGAACCAACCGAAACGCTAGTCACTCAGGCTGTCCCTGCAGCGGATACTTCCGCGACTGCCGACGAGGCGGATCTCGCGCGTTTGCACTCTGCCAATCAACAAGCCCGCCAACGGTTTCGCCGGCTGATCGGCACGCTGCGCGAGCTCCGCGAAGAGTCCCGCGGACTCGATCAGCATGTGAACCTGCTGACCGAGCAATTGCAGACCGCCCAACAAGCTCAAGAACGCCTGTCGGCTGAATTGATTCAGTCCCAAGCCGTTGCCGCGGAGCGTGAATCACAATTCAGCGAGGAGTTGGATCGAGCAATCGCCGAGTTGTCGGCATCGTACGAACGGGCCAATGCCGCGGAGCAAGGGCTACAAACCTCGCAAAATGGCTTTCATGAATTGCAGGAACGCATCGATTCGCTCACGGCGGAATGCGTGCAGTTGCAAGAAACACAAACCTCGACCGGCGCCGAAAAGCAGCAACTCGAGCAGACGATCGCTCAACGAGAAGCCGAGCTTGCCCAATGGCATGAAGAATACTGGCAACTCCGGCAGACGCTCGAAGCAGCCCTTGCCGACATGCAGCAGCAGAATCACGAGTTGCAAAGACAGCTCTCCGAAGCGACCGCGCGGCTGGAAACTCCTGACCCCGAGGCCGCGAATCTTGCGTCTGAGCTTGCGACCGCTTGCGAGGAACGGCAGGAAATCGCCAACGAAAACCAACGGCTTTCACAGGAAATTGTCGAAACGGAAGAGCGGGCCCAACTTCTGGAGATCGACGTCCGCAGTATTACGGCGGAATGGCAGCAGGCACAAACGACGATTACGCGGTTACAGGAATCTTGCCTGCTGGCGGAATCACAGGCTGCCGACTTGAGAACCAAGCTTGCCGACTTAGAAACCGCCACCGCGAGCGAGTGGTCGACCGAGCGCCACAACCTCTCCACACAGTTGGCGGAACTCCAAGAGCAACTCGCTGGGCGTGTGCAAGACTTGACGGAAATCGCCGCGGAACGCGAGCAAGTCTCGATCCTGTTGACGACTAGTCAACAAGAATTGGCCGAAAGGCAAGAACAGTTGGCCGACGCTTACCGCCAACTCACGGATCTCCAAGCGAGCGTCACCCACACGGAAAAAGAACGCACTCAATTGGCCGCGGAATTGAGTGCTCGGGACGCACAGACCGCGGAACTTGCGGACGAACTCAAACAAACGCAGGAGCGATTGTCGGCGGAGTTGGCTGCCCGAGAATCCGGCAGCGCCGAATATGCAAGTGAGCAAGGACCGACTCAGGAACAACTCATGGCGGAGTTGAATCTGAGGGAGACTTGCATTGCAGAACTTACGAAACAACTCGAACAGACACGGGAGCAAGTCGCCGCGGAATTAGATGCTCAGGATGCTCGCATCGCGGAACTGACCAGCGAGCTGCAATACTCGCAGCGGCAATTGGTTACCGAGCTGAATGCCCCGCAAACTCGCATCGCGGAGCTCACCGCCGAGTTGCAGCACCTCCAAGAGCATGCGACCTCGGAACTCAACTCCCGAGATACACGCATTGCCGAAATCGCCGCGGAATTGGAGCAAACTCAGCAAGAGGGGGCCGCCCAATTGGCGGAGCGAGATAGTCACATCGCCGCGCTAACCGCCGAGTTGCAACAGACTCAAGAGGAATTGACCGATTGCGCCGCGCAAGGAGAACGTCTCAACGGACTCTATCAAGAAGTCCAGCTCGAATTGGATGCCTTAAAAAAATCGAGGCCCATGCCACTGCCGGACGAACCTGAAGCCTCAGCGGCAAGTCCCACCAGGGTCGAAACGATCGCTGAGATGCACTTGGCGCGGAGTTTCGATCCACGCGACGATTATGAGCCGAGAATCGCCCAGCAAACTGCCGACGTTGCTTCTGAACCCACGACCGAAACCGATGAGCAACCGTCCGAACCTCATCAGCCCCCTTCGTTTATCGAGCACTACAGTCACTTGATCCCGGAGGAGGACGAGACGGAGACTCTGCCGTCAGCTTCGCAACCTCAAGCACCCGAGCTGAACGACATCGGCAGCGACGACTCGGAAGCGCTCGAGGCCTACATGGCGAACATGATGAAGCGCGTCCGGGGGGAAACGTCTTCCGAGACGATCACTCCGCCCATGCCACGCGTGTCGGAAGCCGATGAGGGATCTGTGCGGATTAATCCCGTCGAGCGGATGAACACGCTGACTCGTCGCGTGGCAACTCCCGCGGAACCTGAGCCCACAACGGCAGAAAAACTCATTGGCTTGCACGAGTTAAAGGGGACTTCGCAAAAGCCGCCCGTCCCCACAAACCTCGTGGCGATGCGCGAGCTGGCCAACATTTCGGCTCGCCAAGCCATTGCCAAGCACCGCAAACGTCGCCACTTTGAGGGGGCGCTGAGCAAGCTGCTCGTGAGCGCCATCGCTGGCGGCACCGCGGCGGCGATGATCATGACGGCCGAAGACATCATGAGTCCCGTTTTTCTCGCGGGTTGCGGGGTCGCCATCGTCAGCGCGTTCTGGGGTTTCAAATTGGCGAGCATCGTGCTCGAAATGATCCGCGACGGCAACCACAATGAACGCACACCCGCGGAACTCTCCGAAATGGAAGATCCACTGCCGATTGATGGTAGCGCGGAATAGCCCGGATTAAAATCCCCGGTCCGCGCACACGTCGGCGAAGTCGCGCAAGTGGTACTCGATTCCCACGAAGTCGAGAATCTTCGTAAGGCCTTTGAGCGCAACCGCCAAGCCGTCGGGTCCGCTAAAGCCGCCGAATTGGCCACCCCCTTTAAGATGCGGCTCAAGATCGAGAAACACGCCGGGAATGCCGCGGCGTTTGAGCCGTTTCTCGAGCGCGGGAATATCGGCGGCAAAATCCTTGAGGATTTGATCGTGTCCGCTGTCGCCCATGTCGACGGGGACAAAGTTCTTGAGCAAGTCTTCTTCGACGTGCGCCTGCCGCTGCTTGTGATGGGGATCGTGGTAGTCCTTGATGTGCATCCAACCGATGCTTGGCTTCATCGCCTGGTACTGTTCAAACGTTTCGGCGGTACTGAAACCTTGGCACACGATGTTGCCACCGTCGAAAATCGTGACCACGGCCGGATGATTGATCCGGCGGTGGAGCTCGGCCATAAGTTGGCCCGTTTGGCCCACAAGGTTTGCTTCGACTTCGAGACCGAACGTGAGATCGCTGCGATGGCAGACCTCGGCGATCTCGGCAAGTTGCTCGGCAGCCTGTGGCAAATGCTCCCAGGGATCGGTTCCTTTGGGATGATAAAACGAAAAACCACGAATAAGTTTGCTCTCGAAGGCATGGGCCATTTCACAGGCCTTGGTGACTTCGGTTTCCAAGTATTTCTTGAACGGCACAAACCGATTCGCCGTGCCGTCCTCTTCATCGCGGAGCTTGACTTTACCGAGGGGCGAACCGATCGAGGCGACGTTGAGGCCAAACTCCCCCTCCAAATGCCGGAGCTTAGTAATCTCGCTCTTGGTGAGCTTCATGACATTTTTGATGCCGCTCCCCACGTCGATAAACCGCAGGCTGTAGTATTCCAAACCCAGAGCGGCGAGGGCGGCATATTGCTCGTAGGCGGTCTTATGCAGGGCACCTTCGTCGCCGAAGGCGGAGAGAATCACTCGCGGGGCCTGGGTCATAATGCACTCAATTGGGGTGTTGGCCGCGGGCGGAAGCCGGCGGATGGTGGGCTGTTACATAACGGAATCGTGCTCGACCGTAACGGTTTCGGTGATGCCGCCACGGGGACTGAATGCTCCGACGACTTTCAACCACCGCGGCGAGAGCACGGCCTCGAGGTCGTCAAGAATCACGTTCGTG
>JBGTEU010000227.1:0-2677 GCA_041747595.1 Bythopirellula sp. | reverse complement strand
GAAGTCAAGTACATAGGCCGCCGCAGGCGGGTCGTTGGCAGCCACGCGGGGTGAGCCTGCGATCAGGCGGTTCTCACTGACAGCGATATTGTTGCCGAATCTCCTGCCAGTCACAGAGTCAAAAGCGGTTAATTCTCGATGTACGACATTGTCTAAGTCGGAAATGTTATACATATGGATGACACCACTGTCATTGTTAACAGAACTATCGCTTAGAAAAATGTAATCACCAACCATGGCTGAACTCCAGCCAAAAAACGTTCCGGTATTGGACGCGGTAAGCCGCGCAATCTCGATGGGTGCTGTGGGGTTCGAGATATCATAAACGACGCCTGCAGAGTTGCCTGCGAGTTTTTCGACAAGCAGGGCACGATCGCCTAGTACATTAAAACCTTCAAGAGAGGAACCTGCTGTTTGCTCGATTAATCCGGCATACTTGAGAAATTGCCCTGCGTTGGATGAGCTGCTCGTTAGAATCAAGACGCCAATCAAGACGGGGGTATAAATCTTTGTGGTCATTAGCTCGCCTTGACTAAATACAACACTTGCTGGTGGACAGGAACTTTACTTTGCGATTCTAACACGGTTAATCAAAGTAAGTAAAATCTTTGTCTCAAACGAATTGATAAGTTTGCCCGAGATAGTCTTTGATTCGTCGCCGAAATGCCCGGCTCGCGCGGCGTGCTCCTCAAGATCGGCCACTTCGATGAAGTGGCGGGCGTGACGCATGTTGAGCTTTAGGCGGGGATTACCGGATCGTCGACCACTGCTACGCAGCGGTGCCCCCGATCCAGCTGGGTTGAGTCCGATTCTTGACAAAGTCCAGAATTTCGCTAAATTCTGAGACATGACCGACGACCCCGCCAAACCTTTGCGAGCTGCTCAACTTCGAGAAAAAGGCCTCCAAGTCACGGCCCAGCGGTTGGCCGTGCTCCGCGCCGTTTCGCAGCGGCCCCATTCGACGGCTGATGACGTAGCCGAAGAAGTTCGCGGCGAGATCGGGGCCATTTCGCGACAGGCCGTTTACGACGCCCTGGGGATGCTGGCCGAGAAGGGGCTCATTCGGCGGATTCAGCCCGCGGGTTCGCCGGCTCGCTACGAGGATCGTGTGGGTGACAATCACCACCACTTGATCTGTCGCTCGTGCGGAAAGACGGTCGACGTCGACTGCGCCGTGGGCGAAACACCCTGCTTGACCGCCGCGGCTGACTCGGGTTATCTGATCGACGAGGCGGAGGTGATCTATTGGGGGACGTGCCCTGAATGTCGCTCGAATGAATCTTGAGCCGAACGCGCTAGCGTCGGGTACTCGCATGATACGGTCTGAAAATCGAATAACCCGTGGCTAGCGCCAACGGCTCACAAGACTAAGGAGAAATAAAATGCCTGAAACCCAAACTCAATCCCCAATCAAGCACGTCGCCGGCGGCGGCACGACGAACCGCGATTGGTGGCCGAACGAGTTGAAGCTTGAACTTCTGAATCAACACTCTTCCAAGTCCGATCCGATGGGCGAGGATTTCAATTACGCCCAAGAGTTCAAGAGTCTCGACTTCGCGGCGCTGAAGAAAGACCTCGCGGTGCTGATGACCGACTCGCAGGATTGGTGGCCGGCCGATTTTGGGCACTATGGCCCGCTGTTCATTCGCATGGCATGGCATAGCGCCGGCACCTACCGCACGGGCGATGGCCGCGGTGGTGGCGGTCGGGGTCAGCAGCGCTTCGCGCCGCTCAACAGTTGGCCCGACAATGTGAGCCTGGACAAGGCCCGTCGACTGCTGTGGCCGATCAAGCAGAAGTATGGCCGTAAGCTTTCGTGGGCCGACCTTCTTATTCTCACGGGCAACGTCGCGCTCGAAACGATGGGCTTCAAGACCTTCGGTTTTGGCGGCGGTCGCCCCGATGTGTGGGAACCGGATCAAGAGGTCTATTGGGGCGCCGAAAAAACCTGGCTTGGCGGCGACGTTCGTTACACGCACGGCAGCGAGGGTGTTTCCGAGGCAGGCCCCGTGCTCGTTTCCGAAGACGATGCGGATGGCGACATCCACAGCCGTGACCTGGAGAATCCGTTGGCCGCGGTGCAGATGGGGCTTATTTATGTGAACCCCGAGGGTCCCGATGGCAATCCCGATCCGGTGAAGGCCGCTAAAGATATCCGCGATACCTTCGGTCGCATGGCGATGAACGATGAGGAAACCGTGGCGCTGATCGCGGGCGGCCATACTTTCGGCAAGACTCACGGCGCCGCACCGGCCGACAATGTTGGCTCCGAGCCGGAAGCTGCGGGCCTCGAAGAGCAGGGACTCGGTTGGAGGAACAGCTTCCGAACTGGGAAGGGCCCCGACACGATCACCAGCGGCCTGGAAGTCACCTGGACTACGACGCCCACGAAGTGGGGCAACGGTTTCTTCCAGAACCTGTTCGGCTTCGAATGGGAACTCACCAAGAGCCCGGCTGGTGCGCACCAATGGACTGCCAAGGGGGCGGACGCGATCATCCCCGATGCGCATGATCCGTCGAAGAAGCGGCTGCCAACCATGTTGACGACCGACCTCGCTTTGCGATTCGATCCTGCCTACGAAAAGATCTCGCGTCGATTCTTCGAAAATCCCGAACTTCTCGCCGACGCGTTCGCCCGGGCTTGGTTCAAGCTCACCCATCGCGACATGGGTCCGCG
>JBGTEU010000226.1:0-2077 GCA_041747595.1 Bythopirellula sp. | reverse complement strand
GTATCGCTCACGTAGCACAGCGCTGGAAGAAATAAAGGGAGATCTTTTCAATAAGGTGGTTGCAAACCAACGGCAAATCCATGCCCATCTAATAATTCGAAGTCTGGTCAGTTGGCCCCAACACTGGTGACCCCAACACTGGTGAACTGAGCACTGGTGACCTAAACTCTGGCGACCTGAGCGCTCGGCATCGCGGAGGCACGATCCAGGACAATCTCCACCAGATAGTGCAACAATCGCTGCAATCTTTCAGGGGCAATTTCCTCGGCGATCGCCTCCGCTTGAGCTTGGTGCTCGCGCACCAGCCCGGCGGCTTTGTCAAATACGCCGGCCGCTTGATAAAGTTCGCGCACCCGTTGAATTTTTTGCGAAGAATCTGCCTCGGAGTCGACTAGTCTCAATAATTCTTCGCGTAGCGGCGAATTCAGTCCCTCCAGAGCCAGGGCCCAGAGCACGGTGGGCCGACCCCCCAAGGTGTCCAGCCCGACCGCCAGTTTGTTGTCCTCATCCCCCCGCCAATCTTTCAAATCGTTGAGAATTTGAAACGCGATTCCCAAATGCTGACAGAAGCGTTTGAGCGGTTCTTCAAAATCTTCCAAGGAACCGGCACAACGCAAGCCGCTCAAGAGTGCTGCTTCAAACGCGGGGGAAGTTTTGAGGGCATAAATCTCGAGCGCGTCTTGGGGAGTGAGTTGTTTATTCCTTGCATCGCGCCACAACAACTCGGCCCCTTGCCCTTCGCTGAGCCGAATATGCGCCGCAGCAAGAATATCAAGGATATCGCGGACGACTTCGGCACCCAACGCGGTGGCCTCACGGCAAACCAGGCTGTAGCCCAGGCCGATCATGTAATCGCCCACGTTGATCGCGGTGGGCAACCCGTGGGCACGATGCAATGACGGCCGGCCATAGCGAAAATCGTCGGCGTCTTCGATATCGTCGTGAACGAGCGACGCCTTGTGAAACGTTTCAATCGAGAGCGCGACGCGACGCACGGCGTCGGGAAGCGAACCGTTGTCGCCGGTGCCAGTTGCTTGCTCACGAGCGACGGCATCGTAGGCGGCGAGCGTGATAAACGGCCGGGCGTATTTTCCGCCCAACGCAAGAAAATCGTGGGCGATGGTTTCCGTGGCGGAGAGCGGATCGAGTGCCGCTGCGCCGGCTCCGTTGACTTCGGCGAGACTCGGCCCGACCCGTTGCCGGGGCAGCAGCCTCACAAGCTCGTCGGGTTCGAACAAGCTGCGGGCCGTTTGCAGCAGGGCACGATAGGGATGCGCGGCCGGTGATTCGTTTGCTGGCCCGACGTGCAACATGTCTTGCACCCAATCGGCGTCGAAGCGGGCCGCTGTGTTGACTTGGGAGGCTTGGCTGTCGCTGGAGGTTTGGTTGTCATTGGAAAGGAGCGGCACGGCGAGCGCCGGAATTCCCACGAGTAGAATCTTGTCGATCGCTTTTTCCAAAACGTCCAAGCTCGCCACGCCAACAATCGCGTCGATTGAGCCGCCGAGCAAGAGTTGCATGATCGCCGTGGAAGATTCGGTGGTCTCGACCGTCAGGCCGAGCTGAGTGGCTTGTTCGCGCAGGTTCGCGAAGACGGCAAGCGATGGCTCATTTGATTCAGGGGACTGGGCCGATTCAGGAGGTAGAAGTAAGAGTCGGCGTGAGTGGGGGACCGCGGCGACTTGGTCGCGCCAGAATTCGCTCGACAGGACCACCATCGTCCAACCGACGTAACCCTCTGGCAAGTCGAGCTTGGCCAGAACTTGGCGGGCAACTTTTTCTAAGATCTCTTTGGATAATCCAGGGGCACGATCAAACTTTGCGGTCGCGGAGCGACATTCCCGACGCATAGTGTCACGCATTTCGCGGCTCGCGGGGATCTCTTTAAGAGAAGGCGAAACACGAGATACGACCCCCGTGGGAGTTTCGTCTCGATCCATGATTTCGGTCTGCGATCCCGCCACCGTTGTCTCCTCTCCCTAGACAGCTTGCCGCTGGCGAGGCATCGGGAATTTCACTGCTGCTAACCCTTGCGGCCAGCAATATGTCCGTGCTTCTCCCCAACCGTGACCCGCAA
>JBGTEU010000225.1:0-3925 GCA_041747595.1 Bythopirellula sp. | reverse complement strand
TCGGCGGCGAGGCTCATCGTGAGTTGCTTGATCCCGCCGCGGCTCGCGCCGTAGGGGCCGAGTCCCGCATAACCGGCCACCGAAGTCACTGAGCCAATGTTGATAATTCGCCCCGACCCTTGCGAAATCATTTGCCGTGCGACCGCTTGAGCCACAAAGAAAGGACCCCGAAGATTCGTGTTTAAGATCGTGTTCCAGTCGTCCCAGGTCACGTCGAGAGCCGGCTTGCGAATATTGCAGCCCGCGTTGTTGACCAGCACGTCGAACTTTCCGAAGGCCACGTGAGCCGCGCGCATCTTCGTGTGAATGCTTTCGTAATCAGTCACGTCCAGTTCCAACGGCAACACCCGACGCCCCAGCGATTCAAGTTCTTTTTGAAACGGCTGCAAACTAGCAAGTGTCCGGCTGGTGATCACCAAATCCGCCCCCGCACGGGCCAATGCGCGGGCAAAATACTGTCCCAGTCCGCGGCTCGCACCGGTGACAATCGCGACCTTGCCGGTCAGATCAAACAGATTGCTCGACTTGGGTTCGTTCATGGTTTCAATAACACTTTCATGAGACCCGCTTCGCCTTTGTGCAGTCGAGTAAACCACTCGGGTCCATCCTCGAGCGGAGCTTGCGCGGAAATCAGCGGAGCCACTTGCACGGCCCCCGTCGAGAGCAACTCAATGCACTCGGGATACTCGCCACTCGATCCACAAGTGCCCCAGAGGGTGAGTTCGCGGGTCACGACGGCCTGTAGCGGCAACGTGACTTCGGGTGCGAGATTCCCTACGAGCGTAATCGATCCCCCTTTGCGAACTGCGGCGACGGCCATCTGCACCGTGGGTGTAAACCCAACGACTTCGAAGGCGTGATCGACACCCGCACCCTGAGTTGTGGCTAGGAGCTCGCCAAGAATGTCTTTGTTCGACGAAACAAACACCTCGTCGGCCCCTAATTCGCGGGCCAGAGCAAGACGGCTCTCGTCGAGATCGACCGCCAAAATTCGGCTACAGCCGATATGCCGCAGCACTTGAATCATTAAGAGGCCAATCATCCCCGCGCCAACCACAAGGGCCGTATCACCCCGTTGGATTTGCGAACGACGAGCGGCATGCACCGCGATGGAAACGGCCTCGATCAGCGCCGCATGATCCAGGATGAGCGTATCGGGCAGGCGATAAAGAATTCTTGCCGGTACGACGATGAATTCCGCGAACGCCCCATGGCGGCGATATTCGCCACAAGAAACGCCCAGCACCTGTCGCTGGTCGCAGAGATTGACCTCCCCCCGCGAGCAGAACTGGCACGTTCCGCACGACACGGTGGAATCGAATGTCACTCGCTCGCCGAGCTGAAAGTCGGTCACGGCGGAACCGAGTTCCTTGATTGTCCCCGCGGCCTCGTGTCCCATGACCAGGGGAGGGATCCGCCGCCCCGAACTCCCATCGTAACCATGCACGTCGCTGCCGCAGATGCCGCAAGCCGCCACGCGCACGAGCACCGAGTCGGCGCCACACTCGGGCACCGGAACGTCGGCAAGCGATAATTCACTCGCGGCGGTCAACAGCAAGGCTTTCATGGAAAGTTCCCGACCGGGCGTTCGATTAGTCACTTCATGGGGTCAACGGCAGGACCGTGGCAAGCACAACAAGGATTGCCATGCCCACGAAACCCGAGAGGGCCGCGGTGAGCGACCACGATCTCAACGTCTCTCGGGGGGTGAGTCCACTCATCTTCGAAAGAATCCAAAACCCGCTGTCGTTCATCCAAATCCCAACCATCGTTCCGCAACCAATGGCCAAGGCAATGTAAACTTTGTCAAACGGAAGCGACACGTCAGTGAGCATTGCGGCCAACATGCTACTCGCGGTGATCATCGCCACCGTGGTCGAGCCTTGCGCAAACTTCAATAGACTGGCCACCGCAAAGGCGAGCCACAGGATCACATGGCCGCTCAAGGGTTCGCTTTCATTGGAAACTAAAAGTTGGACGGTTTCCGTAACATTCGCCAGCTTGAGCATTTCGCCAAAGGCACCCCCCGCGGCCGTGATCAAAATGATCGGCCCGGCATCGATAATCGACTGTTCCAACAATTGAGCGATTCCGAGCGGCTGAGGATTGGAACGCGTTTGGAGCCAGCAAACGAACACGGCAACGGCTGCCGCGAGCATAAGAGCCAGATTGGGGTTTCCCCAGATTGCCAGCCAAGCTGATACTCTTGCCAACGGACTCGAAGCCTCAGCGCCAACGGCCCATTGCGTCACAATCGTCTGCGCCGCGATGAGAACCACGGGCAGGACAATCGGCAAAGAGGCCGCGAATAAGCTCGGTAGTTTCTCGGTAGGAGTCTTCGCGACCTCATCCTCGTCATCGTACTCGGGGGGATGGCGCAAATCATATTTTTGATCGAGCAAACTGGCAAACCACAGGCCGAATAGCGCGACCGGTATTCCCACGATGATTCCCATGAGGATCATAGTTCCCAAGTCAACGCCCAGGTTGCCGGCCGTGGCCAACGGTCCCGGGGTGGGTGGGACCAGGGTGTGCGTTGCATTCCCTCCCACGCCGACGGCCAGCACGTACTTTAAGTAGTTTCTTCTGGTGCGGCGATGCATCGATTTGGCGATCGGAAAGAGCAAATAAAACACTGTGTCAAAGAAGACGGGAATCGAAAGGGTGAAGCCACTGGCCGTCATCGCGAGTCCACCCCGTTGTTCACCGAACAGCCGCAGGAAGGCCAGGGCAATGCGGTCGGCGGCTCCTGATTCGAGCATGCACTTGCCGATGACCGCCGCCATGGCGATCGCGATACCGATCTTTCCCGCCGTCGTACCGAAGGCCTCGGCAACGCGACTGACTTTGGTTGCGGTTTCACCGGGAGCAAGCAGGCTGACCACAATCGCCGCGGTGAGCAATGCGAAAAAAGCATTGATTCGCAGCACCAAAATCATCCCGAGGACGATCACAATGCCGATGACAAGGATCCCAAGTGGAGGAATGATAGGCATGGCCAATGAAATGAGGAGGGCGAGTCGAGAAAAGATGCTGGTACCAGGAGGCAGGCAGTATAAGGGGAATCCTTTGTGAAAACCACCCACAACTCCGAAGAGATTCGCATCGCCCGACCAATTGTGCCTGACTCAGGGGGAGGTAATAATCACGGCTCCCACCTCTTCTGGAGCCCGCCATGAAAAACCCTCATCCCTATTATCTCACCAATCGTTCACTCTTACTGCTGGTTGTGTTTCTGACCGCGACGGCTGTCCCCTCCCGCGCCCATGAGCCGGTTGTCGCCGTCGATAGCCAAGCCATGCGTGAGGCGGTGATCGCCTGGCGCGACGCGCTTGGTCCGGAGCTCACCGAAAAAGCGACCTTTAAGTTCGAGGGGCCCGAACGGACCGATTGGCATTTCATTCCTAAGGAACGCGTCGGCGTGAAGTGGGACGACATGAACCTTGAACAACGCCGGGCCGCGCACGCGCTGTTGCGCTCGGCACTCAGCAGCCAAGGTTTTTTCAAGGCCCTGACCATCATGTCGCTGGAGGGGGAACTCCGGCGATTGGAGGCGGACCGGCCCGACGTCGAACAAATCCGAAATCCCGAGAAGTATTGGTTCGCCCTGTTTGGTGATCCTGGTTCCGACGAACCGTGGGGTTGGCGGATCGAGGGGCATCACTTGTCGCTCAATTTTTCGTCGGTCACGGGGCAGGTCGTCTCGGTCACCCCCGCCTTCTTTGGTGCGAACCCTGCGGAATTGCGGAGCGGCCCGCGGACGGGTTTGCGAGTTCTTGGTGCTGAGGAAGATTTGGCCCGCGAGCTTGTGACCAGTTGCACGCCAGAGCAACTCAAGACCGCAATCATCGACGAAACAGCGCCCGACGACGTGATCGCTCTGCCGGGTCTCGAAATCAAGTTTGGCGAACCCGAGGGCCTTGGC
>JBGTEU010000224.1:0-4349 GCA_041747595.1 Bythopirellula sp. | reverse complement strand
CAGCGGCTCGACCATCGCCCGGTTGCCGCCGGTCTTGCCGCCGAGTCCGCCCGGCTCCTGCACGCTGTGTGTGGCGTCGAACACGACCGGCGTGCCGAACTGGCGCATCAGCACCAGCGACCGCATGTCGACCGTCAGCCTTCCATATCCGAAGAACGTGCCGCGCTCGCATAGCATTACGCCGCGGCAGTTGCTGGCGCGGAGTTTGTCGACAACGTACTGCATGTCGTCGGGACCGAGAAACTGCCCTTTTTTCACGTTCACCGGCTTGCCGGTCTCGGCCGCGGCGATCAGCAGGTCGGTCTGCCGGCAGAGGAAGGCGGGTATCTGCAGCAGGTCGCAGACTTGGCCGACGTCGACACATTGGGCCGATTCGTGGATGTCGGCGGTGACCGGCAGCCCGGTGGTGTCGCGAACCCGTTCGAGGATCGCCAGCCCGTCTTCCAATCCGGGGCCGCGAAACGAGGACAAGCTGGTCCGGTTGGCCTTGTCGAACGAAGCCTTGAACACGAGTTGGACCGGCAGGCGGTCGGCGATCTTGCGGAGCGCCTCGGCGATGGACAGCGCCAACTCCACCGACTCCAGCACACATGGGCCAGCGATCAGCAACAGCGGCTCGCCTGGTCCACAGCGATACGGCCCGATTTCGACGGATGCGGTTTCAACGATTGCGTCGGCCACTGGGGCGGCTTTCTGAAAGCGGGGACGGAAAGACTCTCAATATACTCTGAGAATGGATTAACATCATCGGGCGACGGCACTTCCTACGCAAGATCACGCCAAGTTGTTTGAATGAAATGACTTGCACGTTGAGCATTGCGCCGCCGGCTGGCGCGTCACCAACTTGCAACCAATTCGAGTTGTGTGGCTTCGGAATCGGGCCGCGCATTGGGGATAAAGCGGCGTTCCCAAAACGAGATTAGTCGATGGCTGCGAGGCCCTAGATCTCGCTACTAAGAGGGGTGGTGTATCTTTTTGCTGCAATTGTATTGGATTTAAACGCGATCATGTGAACCAAATGGAGCCTCTCGACAGAAAACTGCGTTGACTCGATGCCGTCGGACTGTATCGTGTAAGTTGTTGTTGAATAAGGACTTATTGTTTATCTGAAGGAAGCTTCGCTCGCATTCCGGAGAATCGGCATACGCTGTGCATTACGTTTAACTCACTTGCGTAGAGCAAGTGAGTCTAATTTTGACTGGCCCGTGGGCCTCTGATGTACGTCTGATAGAACAGTTGCCTTGCCCCTGGCTGTTTTATCGTGCCTATGTACAGGCACATCAGAGGCCCGCTTTTTTCTTTGCCGCGCTCTGCGGCCTATCGGGTTCGTGTCTCCAACTCCTTTCATAAGCTACGCTTGTCGAGTGAGTAGTGGGAGTGGCTCGGGACCAGCGGCAACAGTCGCCGGCCCCGAGGCAACCTTCGTTTAGCAGGCAGTGAGGGTCCGGGCAATGGCCGAAAACACACCACGGCGCGAGGCGGAAGAACCGTCCCCAGATGGCGGCAAGCCAACGCTAGGGGCCAGGCTGAAAACGCTGTTGCATTGGAAGAATCTGTTGCATCCGCGAACCGTGGCTGCGGCGCTGGGCCTATCGGTGTTGATCAACATGGCGGTGTTGTTTTCAGCACGGGAGGAGCACGAGGCGCAGCGGGTTGAGCGAGAGATCTCGCTGGGGGAATTCTTCTTCGTGCCCGATCCGAGTGAGGAAACTCCCGTGGCGCGAGCTGACTTCAAGCTGCATCTGAGCCTGCTGAGCGAGGTCGACGCCCTGACGCGCCAGCGACTGGAAGTGCATCAATATCGAGTGCAACAGAACATCGAGGAACTGCTTCGCCAGGCGCATGGCGGGGACTTCAGCGATCCGACGCTGGCGGAACTCAAGCGGCAAATGCAGGAGAAAATTAACGACACGATTGCCGTCCGCGGGATATCCGACGTGATCATTACCGACCTGCGGCTAGAGCGACGCGAGGGGCAGTCGATGGAACCCTCGGCGGAAACCGCTGGCATCCACCCGCCGATCCCCGGCATCGACGCGTTGGATCTCATTGATGGTCAACTGTAAGGCGACGGCGAGTGCCGGTGAGGCTCGCCTGCTGACGGGCGGTCGATCATCTGCGCCGCGCTGCAAGCTATTGCTCCAAACGTGTGTCGCCCCACAACGGGCCTGCGCCACCATATTGACGATCGGGCAGGATTGGAATACGGTAATTCTTTACGGCCTCGTCCGACTCGCCCCCGCCTAGGGGGCGGATGCGACCCAAACGAGAACAAAATAAGCCGCCAGCGTAGCTTCAATTGGCAGAGCACCGCATTCGTAACATAATAGCATCGTAAAATAGACTCATTTTGAGACCCTTTAACGTGTTTCGTGACAACGGTTTAAGCATCACAAAAAACGGTGTCAATTGCCACCTAGAAACGGTGTCAAAGTGGTGTCAAAAGTGGTGTCAATAAACGCAACAAAACGCCGCCTTAGCTCAATTGGCAGAGCGCAGCTTTCGTAAAGCTGAGGTTTCGAGTTCGACTCTCGAAGGCGGCTTTAGACCTAGCCCAACAGCCGAACAACATCGGCTGGATAGTCACGTAATTTCTGTTTTGCCATTCGGCAATCGACTAACTCGCCCCGTGCGGTCTCTTGGGCATTGTGAGAAGCCGCAACATCAGCATTAAGTTTCGCGATCCCTTGCTGCCTTTTCCCACAGACTTCTAAATGGCGATGCTCCGCCATTGCTAGCCGCTCTTCTGCTTGCTCTAGGCGATACGCTTTCGCTTTGAGTTCTCTTATCTCTTGAATCATTTTCAAGTCGCTAGCCGCATCGTCTGGCGATTTGTCAAGGGTTTCAAGCAACCCCTTCAATCTCTTTACATCGTCGCATCCACTATCTAGGAAGCGAACATATTCAGTCTTCTTATTTTTCAATTGCGTTGTCGCAATGTCTTTTAATTTTTGTATTACACTCATAATTTTATCTAGTGTTGATTGAATCAAATTGAATTTAATTTAGTTGATTGAATTAAATTGAATTAAATTAGGTTCTTCCGAGACACTAGATTTACAAGTTACTGCAAGGGAATATACCCAAATCATGGCAAATATACCCGCATGTCGCTTCAGTTTATTTAATGTTTCCCCGAATAACTTAATTATGTTCATTTTTTTATGAACATTGTGCATAGATAACTCTAACAAAGGAGAACACCATGAGAGCGAGACCAAATGTCGGGCGGTATCTAAAACAGCAGAAAACACGTAAAGGCATGAATCTATATCTAAACACCGAGAAGGTAGAACAAATGCGGGAGATACTGAAAGAAGATCGATGTTCATTGTCAGAATACTTTGAGAACCTAATGAGTTTGCGTATTGCGTTGCATAAGAACAAAGGAGTCAAGAAATGATTGACATAATGCCGTGGGGCAAATACGAAGGGGATTACATCAATGATATACCAGTAGGGTAGACTTGCGCAACAGAACCCGATTGATTATCTCGATTGTCTTATCACGAACATCGTCGGAAGCCGCCTTATCAGAATCGGAAGCCGTCAATTCGAGTTCCTTATTTTGCCACCATCTATTCGCATCCTGATAACTACCCGATTCGGTCGGAAGCCATTTCTGTTTTTTGCAACTAACCGTATAGCGTTTGCCATCGTGCATCTTGACCCAGCGACACCTAGCAGAATCAAACGTCATGAGTTTTTTAATTGCTGGCATTGTTCTCCCCCGATTGAAGTGGTGTAAATAATGTTGCGGGGGTTATCCTAGCATGGTCTAAAAGTGGTGTCAATTATGGTGTCAATCAGCCCGTCAAAACGGGTTTGGTGTCAATTTTGATACCGATTTGACCCTTGAAAACAAGTGGTTTTATTAAAAAACCCCCGCATTCGTAATGCGGGGGTTGCGAGTTCGACTCTCGCCGCTGGCTTTTTTTTCTTCCTGTAACCGCTTTTCCTAGCCGCGCTTTGGTGAGGACTGTTGCAACCCATGGGGTGTGCGACACCACTCGCAGACGGGTGCAATTGCATGCTGCTAGAGATTGCAAATATCCATCGGTTCAATCTACGGTAGTCAATCTGGTGCCGTCGGTGTCTCCGCCGATCCATTCCTGCAATTCGCTTACAACTACTACATGTAGAGATGAAGCGCAATCAAGATACCGAGCAACTTCGGCTCCTATCGGTCTTTCACTACGTGATCGCTGGAGTTGGCGCGCTATGCTCGCTGTTTCCCAGTCTGCATCTTGCCATGGGCATCGCTATTGTCTCGGGAGCCTTTGACGAACCTGAGAACGGAAGTCCGCCGCCCGCGTTCTTTGGCTGGATCTTCGTCATAGTTCCAGCCA
>JBGTEU010000223.1:0-6773 GCA_041747595.1 Bythopirellula sp. | reverse complement strand
TTCACTAACTTGCCAAAACGATCGTCGGTGAGCACCGAGCCAAAAGTGCAGTGGAGAATTTGTCGCCCCGCTTCGGTAAACCCCTTGCCTGCGGGTACGTCTTCCCAACGTTCCAGGTATTTTTTGACCAACTCGGTATCGCTCAATTTGCTCGGTGCAGAAACTGTGGCGAGTGTCGCGTGAACATGGTATGTCGCGCGATCGACATCGTAACGCGAACAACTAAACTCGCACAACTCGCGGAACATGGCGGGTTCATGAATCGCCACCACGCGAAGCGCTTCCAGGTAAGAGGTCCCTGCGGTTTTTACGTGAAACTGACCCGCAGTCGCACGGGATAAAGCCGCGTAAATTGAAACTTTATCGGAACCCGAATGCAAACTCACTTTGTAGGGACCAAGCATCCGGGCAATGGCGGCATGATCCTCGAATGATTTCTCAAGTGTCGGAAGATCGCCGATGTAATCTACCCCTTTTTCAAACTCGCCGATGAAGCGCGGGGCAAGCGAAACCAACTTCATGTCGTTGGCCAAGCATTGTTCGGCGATGATGTAGTGCTCGGCGAGCGTCGTGGGCTGCTCGGTTTCGTCGACGGAAAGCTCGATTTCAAACGGCCGGTCGGCGGCTTGTTGTTCCTCGGCGATGTACAAAGCGAGTTCAATCGCTTCGCGTATGGCCCGGCCATACTTCACTCCCGCGCGCAGCACGGTCAGTTCATCGAACTGGATCGCGGTGCCCGTCGGAATCTTGATTTCTTTGCCGACGTAGCCGGGAGTCCATGTGGCGTATTCACGAACTTCGTTGAACTTGGCTCGCACGGTGGCCTCGTCGTAATCGTCGGCCTGTTGGTCGACGTGTCGCGAGGGATCGATCGTAAAAAATGTAAATCCCGCGGCGGCGGTGCGGTCGACGTCCTCCCGAACTTTCAAATGATCGGCATCCGCCCCGTGCGGTTCACTCCAGCCGTGCGTAGCGAGGGCCTGCAGCGCATCGCCCATCACAGTCTCGGGTGGGCGGCTCGTGCGATCCATCTCGCGAATCGACTGTTGGGCAAAAATGGGCGCAATCCCCTGCCCCGCCTGACGAAGTGCCGCCAAGTGTCCCGGCGTGGCCAGTCCAATGCGGTCGCCAAAACCAAAGGAGGGGTTCAGACCGAGCGTGGTTGGTTGGGGAACTTTTAAACTCATGTTTGGATGACTGGCACAGGTGCCCGGTAAGTAGCACGGTGGGATAACTGATTAGAATACGCGGCGGCGGAGATGCGAGAGGAGCGGAAAAATCAAGCTGCTAACGCGCTCGTAGCTTCTACAACAATTAACCCCTGGAAGGCTAAGAAGCAAGGCTTCGTCGCGGATTCTCCTGCAAGCGGGCGGCCATTGCCGATATGGCCCATTTTGGGTATTCTGATGGGCTTCAAACTATCGCCAGTGTAGCTTCAATTGGCAGAGCACCGCATTCGTAATGCGGGGGTTGTGGGTTCGACTCCCACCACTGGCTTATTGATAGCCGCAAATGGCGTCCCGGTTGCGAAATTAGCAGGCCAAATAAACCGATATTTTGCAAGAGTTCTTCGACAGGAGTGGGTGGTAGCATGTCGCAAGTGTTAGAAGTTGATCTGAAGCAAATCGTGCTCTCCAACAGCACTTTCGGTCCAAACGAGATCAAACAAATTGTCAGGGCAATTTCGTCGGACTACAGCAATTTCCGCTTATTGCGGGATGCCGTCGGCGAAATGGAACAGCAGGAATCACGCACGCCCGCGGCCTCAGTTCGTTTGGGAGTCTGCCAATATCTCTTGGGCCGCTACTCGGTCGCGGTGCAGACCTTGCGAAGTGCCGATGGCGGGGCGCTCACGCACTTCTTCCTGGGAAAGGCGTTGTTGGCACTCGACAAGTACGATGAAGCCCTCACAGCGTACGAGTCGTCGGAACGGGCCGGTTACAACAAAGACGAAGTCGCCCTCGCCAAATCCGAAGCACTGCGCTACTCCGGCAAGGCCCAGGAATCGCTCGCGATTCTCGACAATCTTTCGGGAGCCGTCGAGCAAACGGCCGAATACCTCTATCAGCGGTCGACGACCGTGTCGGCACTCGGGGGCAATCCCAGCGAAGTCGTCGCGCTCTTGGAGCGTGCCGTCGAAGCCGACAGCACGCACTCGGGTGCATTGTTTGGCTTGGCGATGGAAAATGACCGCCACGGCAACGACGATTATGCCCGGCAACTTTACGAACGGGCTGCCTCGCAGTTTCCGACGCACGTCGGCACGCTAATCAATCTTGGCCTGCTGTACGAAGACATCGAGCACTTCGAACGATCAAAGCAATGTTATCAACGGGTTCTCGACGTGTATCCCGATCACGTGCGGGCTCGGCTCTATTACAAAGATGCCGACGCCTCGCGGGATATGTATTACGATGAAGAAGCACGCCGCCGCCAGGACCGCATGTCTCAGATTTTGAGCGTGCCGGTGAGCGATTTCGAACTCTCTGTCCGAAGCCGCAATTGCCTGCAAAAAATGGGGGTCATGACCCTCGGCGATCTCACCGAAACGACCGAACAAGAATTGTTGGCGAGCAAGAATTTTGGCGAAACTTCGCTCGTCGAAATTCGGGAAATGCTTGTTTCCAAGGGGCTGGAACTCGGGCAATTCGCCACGAAATGGCGTGAAGAAGAACCCCAATACCAGGCCACCGAACTTTCCGACGACGAACGGGCACTCCTAGATCGGCCTATTGCTGATCTCAATCTATCCGTGCGGGCTCGCAAATGCATGGTTCGGCTGGGACTTTCGACGATTGGCGAACTCGTTCGCCGCACGGGGGACGACTTACTCGAGTGCAAGAACTTCGGCGTTACAAGCCTCAACGAAGTTCGCGAAAAACTCACGCAAGCCAGTCTCAAGCTGCGTGGGGACTGAGTGAAGAAATTGCGAAGTGCGGATTGCGGAATGATCTGGCTCTTGGCTGAAAGCTGATCGCTGATGGCTTCCTCCGCGTTTCGTTTTGAACTCTTGCACACAGATCAGGGCACGGCCGCGCGGCGCGCGCGGCTGCACACCCCGCGCGGTATCGTCGAACTTCCCACATTCATGCCAGTCGGCACCGTGGGAACCGTCAAAGGTCTCGACGTGGGCCGGCTGCGCGAAACGGGTGCGCAAATCATTCTGGGCAATACCTACCATCTCGCGCTGCGCCCCGGCGACGACGTCATTGCCGCTCACGGGGGTTTGCACAAATTCATGGGTTGGTCGGGGCCGATACTCACCGACAGCGGCGGGTTTCAGGTTTTCAGTCTCGCGGCTCGCACCAAAATTACCGAACAGGGCGTGTCGTTCCGCTCGCACATCGACGGCTCGCCGATGGAGCTCTCGCCCGAGCGCTCCATCGAAATTCAAGAAAATTTGGGCAGCGATTTCGTGATGCAATTCGATCACGTCGTCGCACTTCCCAACAAGACCGAGGTCATTGCGGACGCGATGTGGCGGAGCGTGCGTTGGGCAGAGCGCTGTCTTAAGGCGTCTCGGCGTGACGATCAAATGCTGCTGGGTATCGTGCAAGGGGGGCTCGATCCGCAGCTCCGTCGTGAAAGCGCCGCGGCCCTCGTCGCGCTCGACTTCCCCGGCTTCGCAATTGGCGGCCTAAGCGTCGGTGAAGAGCCCATGGAAATGTACCAAACCCTTGATGTCACCGTGCCGCATCTCCCTCGGGAACGGCCACGGTACTTGATGGGGGTGGGTCGGCCGGAAGATTTGGTCGAGTGCATTGCCCGCGGGATCGACATGTTCGATTGCGTGATGCCGACCCGCAACGGGCGAAATGCGCTGGCGTTCACGGATCGCGGACCCGTGCGATTGCGGAACGCGGCCCACGAGCGTGACCAAAATCCGCTGGAGCCGGGCTGCCCTTGCCCGGCTTGCCAACATAGCCGCGGTTATTTGCGACATTTGTTCCAAGCACGGGAAATGTTGGGGCCGATTCTCACTTCCATTCACAACCTCACTTACTACCAACGGTTGATGGCGGAGGCTCGTGAGGCCATTGTGGCGGACGCCTTTGATGAGTTTCGCCGGGAAAAATTGGCGGGCTGGGGAACGGGTCAAATCCATCCCTGCAACGGCCGGTAGGCCACGGTTGATCCGCTTTTCCCCGCTGGCCACCGCCTGCGGCTATGGTTTTGGCTACCACTTGTCGCCCTTGTCCGTTGCGGCGCTTCGATTTATGATGATCGGTTCTTCGGTTTGCCCGCTGTTGAGGCTAGTGCAAGGATCCTTGCACGGCTGGCAGTTTCTGTAGGCAGAGCGTTGTGTGGCGAGGCGGCAAGTCTTGTCGTAAGTTCCACCCACCGTGCAGCTTGGGGATGCCGAGAGCATTTCACAAACGATTTGGCATTGGCGACGATTATGTACGAATTTGGTGACCTTGTTGCGAAGGCAAATGTGGTCGTGATGGCCCAGGCGGGAGATGTTGGTTCGTCTGGCCTCACCGGCATGTTGTTGCCGCTAATGGCCATCATGGTTTTCTTCTACTTTTTGATACTGAAGCCCCAGAAAAACAAAGAGCAAGCCCTGCGCGACATGGTTGCGAACCTCAAGGAAAAAGATCGCGTGGTAACGATCGGCGGCATTCACGGTGTCGTCACCAACGTCCAGCGCGATCGCGATGAAGTCACAATCCGCGTCGACGAAACGACCGGCACCAAGTTGCGGGTTAGCTCGTCGGCGATCTCGCGGGTGATTACCGACGAAAACAAATCGGAAAGTTAACTCGCCGATAAGCGCGGGCGCATCCTCTCCGAGCATTTGAAATAGCAAGAAAAACGGAAACTCAAATGATAACGACCGTTAAACATGGCCTCACTCACTGCTGGTCCCGGGCACAACTGGCAACATTGCTCGTGGTGTTAGCGGTGCTGGCAGTGACACGTCCTGCCATCGCGCAAGAAGCAACTGACACGGCACCCCCTCAGACCCCCGCCACCGCAAATGCGAGTACGGAAGTCGGCGTCGCGGGCAACGCAGCATCCACTGCTTCTGAAGAGACCTCGGTGATTCCCGGTTTGATCACGCTGGCGATGGTGATCGCCGTGTTTGTGATCCCCATCATCATCGGCAGTTATCTCGCGAAAACCTGGCGGATACCAGAACAGGGTTGGCGGATCTCACTCGCCATCGGTGCGACCTTGGCGGCAGTGCTTGTTTTGTCCACGGGAGAACTCAAGTTTGGCCCCGACTTAAGCGGCGGCATCACGCTAATCTACGAATTGCAAGACACCTCCGCCGCGGCGACCGCTGACGCCACGGCCCAAGGCGTCGATAGCAGTGGACAGTCGGTTTCTGAGAAAAGCCAACTCGTACGCCAGCTGATCGGTGCGCTCGGTGAACGCGTTGATCCAAGCGGCACGAAGGAAGTATCGATTCGCGAGTATGGTCCCGATCAGATCGAAATCATCATTCCCCAGGCAAGCCAAGAAGAACTTGATTTCATCGAACGGCGGATTTACACGGCGGGGGCCTTGGAATTTCGCATCACAGCGGCTCCCAATTTTGCACAAAACACGGAAATCATCGAACTGGCCCAAGCTCTGCCACCCAGCCAGAACGAAGTCATGATCGGTGGACGCAAGGTTGCCGAATGGATGCCCTACAACATGGACGAGTTCGGGCCGGTGGATCAGCCCGATTCGCGCACGGTCAAGCGCATGGCTGGCAATGAACCGCAAGCACTCGTGCTCATGAACGATGGCCTCGACGTGACCGGCAGTTATTTGCAACAGTCGTCGTCGGGGTTCGATGAAACCGGGCAGCCGCAGGTGAATTTCGTGTTCAACGAGCAGGGGGCCTTCCGCTTCGGACAGCTTACAAGCCGTTCGCTGCCGAATCCCTCGGGACAAAAGTATTCACTCGGTATCATTCTCGACAAGAAATTACTCACCGCTCCGTCGATCAATTCCAAGATCACCTCGCAAGGACGCATTACCGGTATCGACAGCAAGGAGGAAGTCGATTTCGTCGTCGGCATCCTCAACGCGGGCAGCTTACCCGCCTCGTTGAATAAGGATCCTATCAGCCGCGAAACGATCAGCCCCACGCTGGGTGCCGAGACCGTCGAAAGCAGCAAACTCGCCATGATACTGTGTATGGTAATTTCCTTCGCGTTCTTATTATTCTACTACCGGTTTGCCGGCCTTGTGGCTTGTATTGCTTTATCCCTCAATTTGTTGCTCACGTTGGGCGTGATGGTGCTCTTTCATGCCGCGTTCACGTTGCCGGGTCTCGCCGGTTTGGTCTTGAGTGTGGGCATGTCGGTCGATGCCAATGTGCTCATTTTTGAACGCATTCGGGAAGAACGGTCTCGGGGTGCCGCGCTGCGGATGGCAATTCGCAACGGCTACGACCGTGCTCTTTCGGCGATTATCGACTCGAACTTGACGAACCTCATCACCGCCGTGGTGATCTACCGCATTGCTCCCGACAACGTGAAGGGATTCGGCGTGACGCTCATCATCGGCACGATCATGAGCATGTTCGCGGCGATCTTCGTAACGCGGATTATCTTCGACGTGGCCGAGCGGCTGGGCAAAATCAAAGACCTCAAGATGTCACAGATCATCGGCCAGACGAACTATGACTTTATGGGCAAACGGGGCATCGCGATCGTGGGATCATTGATACTCATTGGCATCGGGTTGTTTGCCGTGGTCGATCGTGGTGTGGATCTGTTGAACATCGACTTCACCGGGGGGAGCTCCGTGACGATGGTCCTCAAGGATCAGAA